>CAMCQX010000152.1 GCA_945876985.1 Chitinophaga pinensis | reverse complement strand
CTGCCCAATATTTAATGAGCAGAGGCTTTGAGGCCGATTTGGTTTGGGATGTTTTAAAAGAATTTAAAAAATAAACAAATCCTAAGTTTTAATATTATAAAATTACATTTTCAATGTCTTCTGGTTGGTGTTTATGCTTAAATAAAACCGCAAATGCTATAGCTATTATTAAAGCATAAATAGCAAAATAAATCCAGATAGCATGCCAATCTTTATTGCCATTTAAGGTAAAATAATGATCAATTACATAGCCACTAATTGAGCTTCCTAATACTGCTCCAAATCCATTGGTCATCATCATGAATAAACCTTGCGCGCTTGAACGAATAGAATTATCAGTAGAAGTTTCAATGAATAATGAACCTGATATATTGAAAAAATCAAATGCCATTCCATAAACCACACACGATAAAATAATCATCCACAAGCCGCCTGAAGGATCGCCATAGGCGAATAATGCAAAGCGTAAAACCCATGCTACCATTGATATTAACATAACTTGTTTGATGCCAAAACGTTTAAGGAAAAATGGAATTGCTAAAATAAATAAGGTTTCCGATATTTGAGAAATAGACATGATGATGGTAGAATATTTAGCAACAAATGAATTACTGTATTCAGGAATTTTAGAAAAATCGGAAAGAAAAGTATCGCCATACATGTTTGTTAATTGCAAAGCAGCGCCTAAAAACATGGAGAATATTAAAAACAATGCAATTTTATAAGTTCCAAAAAGTTTGAAAGCATCCAATCCTAATTTCTGAACTAGCGTTGCATTTTTTGAAATAAGTTTCTGTGGAGGACATTTGGGTAAGAAAAAAGAATAAATTCCTAAAGTAACGGCAGCAATGGCAGCTATATAAAACATATTTGCTGAGGCTTTATTACCAGAAATATTGGTAATCCACATGGCAATGATAAAACCAATAGTTCCCCAAACGCGAATTGGTGGAAATACTTTTACCACATCAAATTTATTATTTTTTAAAATATTATAAGCAATAGAATTTGACAGAGATAAAGTTGGCATGTAACAAAGCATTGCTGATAATATGATCCAAAAGAAGGAAGCTGGTGATTCAACTTGTGGAATATAACATAGCAACAAACCACCAATAATATGTAAAATTCCATAAAGTTTTTCTGCATTTAAATATTTATCAGCAATAATTCCAGTTAAGGCTGGCATAAATATGGAAGAAAGTCCTAAGGTTGAAAAAATAGCCCCAAAATCATCAGCTTTCCATTGCTTGGTAGCAAACCAATAATTTCCAACAGTAATCAACCAGGCTCCCCAAACAAAAAACTGCAGGAAACTCATTAAAATAAGACGATTTTTTATGTTCATAAAGGTTTCTTTTTAATTATTGAATTTATTTAGCCTACTAATATACTGGTTAAAATTATTTTCTTAAATCTATTTCATCTCTAATTTTTGCAGCTAATACATAATCTTCTATTAGCAGCGCATCATTTAATAAAATGTGCAAATTTTCAATTGAAGCTTTCGATAAATCATTTGGTGAATTAGCCCTAGTGTTCTGTTCAGGAATTTCCTCATTTAAACTTTCCTCATCGCTGGCATCTACAATAATTCCGGCTTCTTCCATTATATCTTCAAAAGTATAAATTGGGCATTTAAACCTAACAGCTAAAGCAATGCTATCGCTAGCCCTGGCTTCCATTTCTTTTACAATTCCTAATTGTTCGCAAATCAATTTTGCATGAAACACACCTTCGTTTAAACTATAAATTTGCACTTCTATTAATTCAATATTGAATTCTTTGAAAAAATTCAAAAACAAATCGTGCGTCATGGGACGAAAAGGAACTATTTTTTCTATTTCAATGGCTATTGCTTGAGCTTCAAAACTTCCTATCACTATT
Organism: Chitinophaga pinensis; assembly: GCA_945876985.1. Taxonomy (GTDB): domain Bacteria; phylum Bacteroidota; class Bacteroidia; order UKL13-3; family UKL13-3; genus JAAFJM01. The sequence goes on along the minus strand of CAMCQX010000152.1, from coordinate 3,137 downwards.
GGTAATCGTATATTACTATTTATGTCGCCAAGTATTAACGTATAGCTTCCACTTTTTTGTCCGCTACTTAACCCTAATACATTTAACTTTATTTTATCCATTTAAATTGGTCTTGTTAAAAAAAACAAATAAATTAAATATTTAGCTCATTGTACAAACAACTTATCAATATTAATAAAGTAAATTGATTTGTTATGTGCTAAAATTACTACTTCACTGTATATTATATAGCAAATGCTATAAATTACACATTTTTTAAAATAAATTATTACTTTGCGCTATTAAAATAACTAAAAAAATAGACGATTTTATATGTATAAATACAAAAACATCATTCGAATTTGCATATTAGTATTTTCAATATTCGTTTTCAATTTAAATTATTCAGTAGCTCAAAATCAAACGCTTAGTTTGCAAAACATTGCAAAAATTAAAGTTGATGAATTAACGGATAATGAAATAGCAGAATTTTGGGAGAAAACTCAAAACAGTGGTTTAACGCTTTCGCAATTAGAAAAAGAAGCTAAAAACAGAAATGTTCCTGCTGATGAAATTATAAAATTAAAAGAAAGAATTAACAATTTACAGGCTACCAATACCCCAACAAAACCAAAAACCACCAAAACTGGGGAAAGAAAAAGTACTTCAAAAACCGATGGTAACTTACAACAAGAAAAAGAGCGTTCAAAAATTTTTGGTGCTGAATTGTTCAGCAATAAAAATTTAACGTTTGAGCCAAATATGAAAATGGCTACTCCACAAAACTATCAAATTGGGCCAGATGATGAATTAATTATTGACATTTATGGCTATTCTGAAGAAACCATGAATTTAAATGTGAGTCCTGATGGGAATATTCGCATACCATTAGCGGGAATAGTTCAAGTTTCTGGTTTAACAATTGAGCAAGCAAAAGTGAAAATTATTCGTGCCTTATCACAAATATATGAACGAATAAACACCGGTGAAACCAAAGTAAACATTACACTTGGAAATATTAGAAGCATTAAAGTTTTAATAGTTGGGGAAGTTAATTTACCCGGAACCTACACTTTACCTTCATTGGCCACAGTATTTAACGCACTTTATGCATCGGGTGGACCAAATGAAAATGGATCAATGCGTAATATTAAAGTAATTAGAAACAACAAAGTAATCGTTACATTAGACATTTATGACTTTATGTTAAAAGCGGAGACTAAAGGAAATATCAGGTTACAAGATCAAGATATTATAAAAATAAATCCATACGAAAATAAAATAGAAATAAAAGGTGAAGTAAAACGTGAAGGCTTTTTTGAAGTTCAAAAAAATGAAACTTTAAAAGATGTGATCAATTTTGCTGGTGGATTTACCAATGATGCATTTAAGGAAAGAATAAAAGTAATAAGAAATACTTCCAAACAAAAAAGTGTGGCTGATATTCAACAAGAATTATTTGGCATGTTTAATCCAAAAAGTGGCGATGAATTTCAAGTTGATAAATTATTGAACAGGTACGAAAATAGGGTTCAAATAAATGGTGCAGTATTTAGACCAGGAACTTATGCCTTAGAAAGTGGATTAACAGTTTTGAAATTAATTAACAAAGCTGAAGGTTTAAAAGAAGATGCTTTTAGCACCAGGGCCATTATTTACAGGTTAAAAGAAGACAACAGTTTAACCATGCTATCTATTAATTTATTAGATGCAAAAGATGCAAAAGATGGAAAAGTAGCTGATATTCTATTACAAAGAGAAGACATTATTCAAATTGCATCGAAGCTTGATTTAAAAGAAGGTTATAATGTTACCATCAATGGACAAGTGATTAATCCAGGTTCATTTTCATATGCTCAAAACATGAAAATAGAAGATTTGATCATAGCTGCAGGTGGATTTAAAGAAGCAGCATCATTTAGCAGAGTGGAAGTTTCACGTAGAAAATTTGATGTAGATAAAACCAAAACAAATACGGAGATTGCCATTGTTAAACAGTTTGATTTAGATAAAGATTTAAAAGACAATGCCTCTTTGAAATTTGAATTAGAGCCTTTTGATATTGTAAATGTATTTACACAGCCAGGATATGAACCACAAAAAAATGTAACAATAGAAGGTGAAGTAATTTATCCTGGTAAATATACATTGGAAAAAAACAATGAGCATATTTCTGATTTATTAAGGCGAAGTGGTGGCTTAACTGCTTCTGGCTCTATTGATGGAATCGTTTTATTAAGAAAAAAAGATAAAAATGTAGTAGAAAACTTAATAAAAAATAACAAATTGAAAGCATTGCAAAAGCAAAGTAAAGATACTGCTGATGTAAATGAACAAATACAAAATTCAGAAAATGAAGATTACGATATTGTGGGAATTGATGTATCAAAAATATTAAAAAAACCAGGCTCTAAATCTGATTTACTTTTAAGAGAAGGTGATTTGTTAAAAGTGCCCTACGAAAAACAAACTGTTTTGGTAAGTGGCGAAGTATTATACCCTGTAAAAGTAAATATTAACAATGCAAAAGGCTTAAGAGGATTTGTATTAAATGCGGGTGGATTCAGTTCTAAGGCATTGAAAAGAAAATCGTATGTGGTATATGCCAATGGAACAGTTAAAGCCACCAACAATTTTTTAGTATTTAATTTTTATCCGAAAATAAAACCTGGTTGTGAAATAATAGTTCCAAAGAAAGAAGTGAGAAAAGGCGCTAGTTTAGCTGAAATTGCTACTATCACTACCAGTTTATCTACCTTGGTGTTTTTAATAGTTACCATTACAAAATAATAGCAAAAAATGGAAAAAAAATCGGTTGAATTAAACGATATAGGCAAGCTTTTTAAAAATATATACAAGCTACTTTTATCAAAATGGTTAATTATTTTAGTTATTGGATTTTTAGGTGGAGTTATTGGATTTGGTTATGCCCAATTTCAAAAACCAATATATATTTCAAAATACTCATTTATTTTAAATGAAAATGACGGAAGTGCATCATTGAACTTATCATCTTTGGCTGGTTTGGCCGGAATTGCTGGTCTTGCTGGCGGTAGTAATAACGTGAATGAAGACAAGCTTTTATACTTAGCAAATTCAAGACAAATTATTGGAAATACATTAGTAGAAAAAGCCACAATCAATGGCGAAGAAAAATT
>CAMCQX010000151.1 GCA_945876985.1 Chitinophaga pinensis | reverse complement strand
ACTTTTTCAATAAGTACCGTTCCTGTTCCAGTTGCAGGCTGTGTTTGTGCATTTATGCTTGTAGAAATTCCCAAACTAAATACTATTCCAGCTAGTAAAAAGTGTTTTTTCATATTGTAATTGTTTTAAATTATTGTAATTTAATAGTGCTGCAATATGAATAATTTATCAAATATTTATATAACAAAAATTGCCCAATGGTATTTTTTTCAATTAAACGGTTGTTTTACAACAATTCTAGAATTCACAATTTGTTGATGAATTCAACAAATAATTGTTTTTGTTTATAATTATATGCTTTACTTTGCGGTCGTTTAAAAAACAATAAATCTATAAAAATGAATAAAAAATTTATAACAATCGTTGCATTAATTGCGCTAGCTGCAATCAGTCGTTTTTTACCTTTTGCCCCAAATTTTTCACCAATGGGTGCCATTGCATTATTTGCAGGTGCATTTATTGCCAATAGATATTTAGCCATTGGCTTGCCTTTAATTGCATTATTTATCAGTGATTTTTTTGTTGGTTTTTATGGCGCAGGCATGATTCCTGTGTACGCTTGTATTGCTTTATTTGGTGTAATTGGCATGTTTGTTACCAATAAAAACAATCCAATTTCTGTACTTGGTTCTTCATTATTAGGATCATTAGTTTTCTTTTTAATAACCAATTGTGTGTTTTTATATACTGCAGACAATACTTTTTACCCAACTAGTTTAAGTGGATTATTACAAAGTTACTATGCAGGTTTACCTTTCTTTAAAAATGCATTGCAAGGCGACTTATTATTCACTGCTATATTATTTGGTTCATACTATTTATTAAGCGTAAATGTTCCTTTCTTAAAAGAAGAAAAAGCATCATAAAATATTATAATCTTAAAAAATCCTGCTCCAAAAAAGCGGGATTTTTTTTGTTTATACTCATTCAGTTGTTTAAATGTTAATATACAAGCAAGCTTTATTTATTGTTAATTTGCAATATATTACCTAATAAATTATATAATAAATGATCAAATCTAGTAAAGGTTACCTATTTAAAGACAGAGAAATAAGTTGGCTTTATTTTAATGAAAGAGTATTGCAGGAAGCCGAAAATCCTGCAAATCCTTTAATGGAAAGGATTAAGTTTTTAGCTATTTTTTCTTCCAATTTAGACGAATTTTTTAAAGTACGTGTTGCCCAATTACGCAGGGTTCAGAGAGTAAATGGCAAAAAAGCAATCAGTGATGTTCAAAATAGTCCTGATGAAATCTTAGAATCCATTCAATTAAAAGTTCAAACACTACAAGATAGGTTCAATAAAAATTATCAAAATAGTATATTACCAAGTTTAGCGGCAAAAAAAATATTTTTAGTGAATAACAATGAAATTGATGAAGATCAAAAGTTACAAGTTAAAAATTATTTTAAAACCAATATTATCAATTTACTTTTTCCAATTATTATTGACGATTTAAGGCATACTCCACATTTAAGAGATCAATCAATTTATTTGGCCGTACGACTTTTAGATAGTAAAAATATTTTAGCACCAAAACATGCCATTATTGAAGTTCCCGTTGGTATTTTAAACCGTTTTTATCAATTACCAACCAATGAAAATGGGAACTTTATTATTTGTTTAGAAGACATTATAAAACTGAATTTAAGTAGAATATTCCAACAGTTTGATTACGATACCTATGAATCATATATTATTAAAATTACCCGTGATGCGGAGTTTACAATTGATACAGACGATAGAGATTATACGGTATCATTGCTCGATAAAATTCAAAAAAGTATCAAACAGCGGTCTCGTGGTATTCCTACAAGGTTTGTTTATGATGCCGCTATGCCTATGCAAATGCTCGATTTGTTTGCAAAAAAGCTAGAGCTTAAAAATGTAAACATGGTTGCAGGTGGTAAGTACCATAATTTCAAAGATTTTATGGATTTTCCGAAAGTTGGAAATGAGGAAGATTATTATGAATCACTTCCAGTTTTAGGAATTAGAGAACTTGATAAAGCTAAAAATTTATTTGATGTAATTGCTAAACACGATGTTTTATTACACCATCCTTATCAGTCATTCGATTATTTAATTCGCTTATTACGCGAAGCGGCTATTGATCCAAATGTTCATACTATAAAAATAACTTTGTATAGGGTTGCAAAGCATAGTAATGTGGTTAATGCATTAATAAATGCAATAAAAAATGGTAAAATAGTGGTTGTATTAATGGAGCTACAAGCTAGGTTTGATGAGGAATCAAATATATATTGGACCAATCAATTACAAGAAGCTGGGGCACATGTTCATTTTGGAAAACCAGGTCAAAAAGTACATACCAAATATTGTTTAATTTACCGAAAAGAAAACAATCAAACTGTTAAATACGCACATTTATCTACTGGAAATTACAATGGAATGACCGCTAAAATTTACAGTGATTTTGCTATTTTTACTAAAGATGAGCGCATATCAAATGAGTTAGAAATGTTAAGCGATCAATTATTTTTAAACATGAAACGTGGAGTTTATAAGCACTTATTAATAGCGCCCGATAACATGAAACGTAGGTTTTTAGAAATGATAGATACCGAAATTTCAAATAAAAAAGAAGGTAAGTCCGCGTATATCATTGCTAAAATGAATAGTTTAGTTGACAATGATGTGATAAAAAAATTATACGATGCAAGTAGGGTAGGAGTAAAAATTCAATTAATAGTGAGAGGAGTTTGTTCTTTGCTTCCAGGTGTAAAAGGATTAAGTGAAAACATAGAAGTAATCAGTATCATTGACAAGTTTTTAGAGCATGCACGTGTGTATATTTTTTGTAATAATGGCAGCGAATTAATTTATTTGGCCAGTGCCGATTGGATGAGCAGAAACTTAACTAATAGAATAGAATGTGCTTTCCCTATTTATAATCCAGCAATAAAAAACACCATAAAAACAATTATCAATTTGCAATTAAATGATGAGTGTAAAGCCAGAAGAATTAACGAACATGGTGAAAATGATTATCAATTAAGTGATTGCAAAAATAAAAAAAGTAGTCAGATAGAAACCTATAACTATTTAAATGAAATATATATAAAAGGGGAATAATTAATTAAGAATATGAATTTCACAAAATTCCCCAATATTGATTTTACTGCGCTTCGCAACGAATTAAATCCTGAAACTCCTGCATTATTTGGGAGTTTAAATGCGCAGCAAATGATAGAACATGTAAGTTTAATTTACGATTATGTATTATCGAATAATAAAGTGAAGGTATTAACACCAGCCGATAAAATTGAGAAAGTAAAGCGTGCTTTTTTATGGTCGGAGGGAGGTTTCAAACGAGGAATTACCAATGAATTTACTGAAAGTTTATCGTTTGAATGCACTTTAGCAAACTTAGCATTGGCCATTGATGAATATGAAAAACGACATCTATTGGTTGCAAATGCAATCAAAGAAAATGCCATTGTTGATAAAACGCATCCAATTTTTGGTTTATTAAATATTGAGGAATGGACTCAGTTTTTTACCAAACACACTTGGCATCATTTCAATCAGTTTGGACTGGTAAAATAAATGATCATTTATCTATTTTCCTGAGTTCATTGTTTAACATATCGCGGGTGTTAATAATAGCACCATTTTTAAATTTCATTTGATAGGCTTCTCCACTCATAGATGATTTGCTGGCTATTAAGTCAATAAAATCTTTGGCCGTTTTTACCTTATTTCCTGCTTTTTTACGTTTCATTCTTAAATGGTCAGCGGCTTCTTTTGCGGGGTATTCTGTACCATTTCTAATAAATAGGGCTTCACTTTTTTCTATGTAATTAATTAGTTTTTCTATTTTCTGTTCTTCCGAAAAATTTTGTGTAATGGAAAAAGGGAAAGCAAAAAATGTTTTGGCCTCTATTTTATTTGCCAATAAAAATGTAAAAATTATCAATAGTTTCTTCATATTTGCCATGATTATTATTTGCAATAAAAACATTTTTTGTAAATTATAATTGTAAAACATTTTAAATATTATTCATGCATATCATTCCACCATTATTTTTAGTTTTTCCTTTTGTATTATTATTACTATTAATAGCCATTGGTCCAATATTCCTTGAAAAATTTTGGCACCATCATTATTCAAAAGTTAGTGTAGGTTTAGGTGCAATTGTGTTTTTATATTATGGCTTTGCAATGGATAATTTTACCCATCCTTTGGAAACCATTGGTGAATATATTTCCTTTATCAGTTTGCTTACCATTTTGTTTGTTGCAAGTGGAGGCATTTATGTTTTTGTAGATATTGAAAGTAAGCCAATCAATAATATTTTGTTTTTATTATTGGCAGCAATTCTAACCAACTTACTTGGAACTACCGGTGCTTCAGTATTGTTAATCAAACCATTTATGCGCATTAACCGTTACCGATTAAAGCCATATCACATTGTTTTCTTTATTTTTATTGTATCTAATTTAGGTGGATTATTAACTCCAATTGGAGATCCTCCTTTGTTTATGGGTTACTTAAAAGGCGTTCCTTTTCAATGGACTTTTATACATTTATTACCAAAATGGATAGTTGGCATTGCGGGTATTTTATTTGTTTTCTTTTTGGTAGATAGAAAAAACACCCAATTAGACGATGTGGATGTGAGCGCTCATTACACCAATAAAATTATTATCAATGGCAAGAAAAATTTTATTTGGTTGGCCATTGGAATCATCAGTATTTTTATTGATCCAAACCTAATTGATGGACTGCCACATATTGCCATTGATGGCAAAAAAATATCTTTTATTCGTGAAATTATTCAATTAAGTGCTGCTTTCTTTTGTTTTAAGTTAAGCAATAAAAAAGCATTAGAAAGCAACGACTTTTCTTTTGAACCTATTAAAGAAGTGGCATGGTTATTTATTGGCATATTCTTAACCATGATTCCTGCTTTGCAATGGTTGGAGCACATGGCTCAAAACCCGGAAATAAGCAGTAAAATATCTGTAAGCGTTGCTTATTGGTTCAGCGGAGCATTTTC
>CAMCQX010000150.1 GCA_945876985.1 Chitinophaga pinensis | reverse complement strand
CTATTCCTCCGCCTATGATTATGAAATCATATTTAAAATGTTTTTCCATCAGCTGAACGTAATTTTGATGCAATAAAAATACTTAGTAAAGCCATTCCAATACTGAAATAACCTAAAATATCATAATGAACTAATTTACCATTTACAGTGCTTACTACAAATCCAGCTAAAAATGCTGCAATGCCATTTGCTAATTGCTGAATAGAACTATTAAAGCTCATAAAACTGGCTCTAATTCTAGGATCTACAGCCCCTGTAACCATGGCTTGCATTGGAATAAATCGTCCTGAAAAAACAAAGAAAATAGCCGAAACAGTTAGCACCATATAAATTGCCATAGGCTCCATGTTGGTAATTAAATAAACAGGAATTACATATAACACGGCTAAAATTGTAAACATTTTTAGCTTACCATATTTATCCGATAATTTTCCAATAAGTGGTGATGTAAATAATGTTAATGCACCTCCAACTAAATATATTAACGGTAAATCTTCTTCCCGCAAACCAACATTACTTACCATATACGGACTAAGAAATGGAATAATAGCAAAATGACCCATCATCATTACCACACCAAATAACAAAGCCAATAAATTATTTCTGTTATTAAAAATGCCTTTTATATTTTGCATCACATTCATTTCTAAAGCTGCTAATTGAGTAGCCTTTGATTGGTGAGGAACATATTTTCTTACTAGAAAATAAACAGGAATACCCAAAATTGCTAGAAACAAAAAAGGAGCATGCCAACCTAAATAACTAATTTGTTTTGTTTGTGTTGCAATAAAAATTCCAAACGGAACTCCAATAACCGAGGCAATGCTAAAAGCCGCCATAATGATTCCCATAGCCCTTCCTCTTCGTTCAAAAGGAACTGCATCACTTACAATGGCTAAAATGATTGCGCCAAGCACCCCACCAAACAAACCAGTTACAAAACGCGCAATTAATAAAGTGGTATAAGTTGGTGCCAATCCGCAGGCAAAAGTTCCTACTAAGAATCCAATAAAAATGCGCATCAAATAATTTTTGCGTTCAAATTTATTGATAATAAAAGTAGTAATAATTCCGGAGATAAAAGCACTTATAGAATAGGAAGAAACCAATAATCCAAAATCGGAAGGTTCAATGCCAAATCTTGAAATTAAACTTGGACCTAGTGGCATCATGATCATAAAATCCATGATATTTACAAATTGGATAGCACCCAAAGTGTATAACATTATTCTTTCTGTTTTATTCATTTTTGTTTTTACTGCAGGCTTTTTGCCACAAGCTTATTTTTATTAAATTTTATTTATAAGGTAATAAAAAAAAGTTTTATTTACTTCCAAATCCTTGCATTTTTATTTTGGTTAGTTTTCGTTTGGTGTCTAACGAAAAATCGTTATTCATCATCCATTGATAATAACCTGGTTCATTTTTGAAAACAAAACTGACCATTTTACCTTTGTGTTTTCCAAAATTAAAAATTTCATTTTCTTTATCGTCATAAATCATACGACCAGCCAAATCAACTAAATTAGCTTGTCCGCTTGCCTTATGCAATGATTCCATATCGTTTCCAAGGCCTTCGTATTTAATAATTTGGGCTTTTAAAACTTCTAAAGTTGCTATAGTATCAGCTTCAGCACTATGCGCATTTTCTAAATTTTTATCACAGTAAAACTTAAAAGCAGCGCTTAAAGTTCTTTGTTCCATTTGATGAAAAATACGTTGGACATCAACAAATTTTCTTCCTTCTGTTTCAAAGTCAACTTCTGCACGAAGCATCTCTTCAACCAACATTGGAAAGTCAAATTTGTTTGAATTAAATCCACCAAAATCGCAACCTTTAAAATATTCGGCATATTCTTTTGCATTTTCAGCAAAAGTTGGCATGTCTTTAACATCTTCGTCAAAAATTCCGTGAATTGCAGATACTTCGGCTGGTATTGGAATGGTTGGATTGAACCGTTGGGTTCTTATTTCTTCCGTTCCATCAACGCTAATTTTTATAGTTGCCATTTCCACAATTCTGTCTGTAGAAATGCTAATTCCAGTAGTTTCTAAATCAAAGATAACTAAAGGCCGTTTTAAATTTAAGGTCATATTTTTTCAGTAAAATTTCATTGCAATAAACATAATGTTTAAAAATACTTATGAGCCATTTTTAAACAAAAAATGCAGGGTCAATGAACTACTGCATTTTCAAAATTAATAATAAAATAATTGGTTAATATTCATCAAATCCATCAATTGTGGGTTCAGCTGGTCCTTCTTCTTCATTGCTATCAGTATTTTTTTCAAACAATCCAAATTCATCGGCTTCATCATCACTAATTTCTGCACCAAATTCTTCTGCTTTATCTAAATAAGATTTTGTAATTTCATCAAATTCACTTTCTACTAAACCAAATTTTTGAACTTTATCGTATTGTTTTGGAGCTAAACCAACCGACTTTCCAATTCTTGGATAAGTGAATTTAGGATTTTCATTTACATCTATTCCAAAAAGCTCTAATCTCATAGTCCATAAAGCCAAAAAATCATAAATATAAATAATTTTTTGATGCGGATCATTGATGTATTGACTAAGCTTCGCATTTTTCATTTCAGGAATTGGATTTTCAGGATCATCAGTCATGTCCTCTAAAGTAATTTCTTGGTTTTTACGCCAAGTATCATTACTCATGTAAAATGACGCCAATTGCTTTTGATCAAACATAATTGATTCTAATATGATTTTATGGAAATCTAAAAATACTTGATTAGATTTTATTTCAATTACTCGATAGGTGTCTTCGTAATCTTCAAATGTTAGTTTAAATTTATATACCGCCATTGTGTTTTATTTCTTTGCAAATTTGATGAATTTAATACAAATTACAAAGTGTATTTTATATAAAAATACATAAAAAAAGAGGTTCAACTGAATGAACCTCTTTTTTGTAATTATTATAAATCAATATTACTGTTGTTTTCTTATCAATCTAAATTCTGCTTTTCTATCCAAACCTTCCGTTAACATTTTGTATTTTTTTACAAAAGTGTCACGTTCACTAAAAATTAGCACCCTTTTACTTTCAATTTCATATATTTTTACTAATTGACGTTTAACAGCTAAAGCTCTTTTTTCAGCAATTGTTAATTGAGTTAAGTCTGGTTTGTTATTATCAGCGTGACCAATGATAGCTACACTTACGGAAGTATCTAATCTCATAATTCTAGCTATTTGTTGTAATAAAGGATATTGTTCTACATGAACATCATATTTATTAGGGGCGAAAGTTATAACTGGTAAACCATATCCTTCTGCATTCATAGTTATAAAATCAGATACTGGAATTGAATCAGAAAGCTTCATTATATCAGTTGTTGATTTAACTTTAAATGTTTCTGCAGGATAATAAAGACTCAACATTTGATTAAATCCATAAGGATCTGTATCTTCAGTATCAGGAATACCATCCGCATCACTATCAAGAGTAACACCTTTCACACTTACTTTATAACCTGGTTTTGTGTTTTGTTCTAAATCTAAATAATCAGGAATTCCGTCAGCATCTGCATCATTTTTCAACATATTAGTGGCCACAGCAGCTTGTTTTGCTAAATCATCGTACATCGTTGCTACAGGATTTACCCAATCTATATGTTGAGCTCTTTTACTTCCAGTAAAATTATACGAAAGTCCAAACATTAAATTTCCATATACATCAGGAAATTTAATTGGATCTTCAAATAAATCTAAAAAATCGGATTTGTTTACATGAATAACTCCTTCAACACCTAAATCAAATGAATTATTTAATTTAAACTTCAAACCTAAGCCAACTGGAACAGATACATTGACATTTGTATTAGTAATTCTTGCAGTATCCTGACCAACAATAAATCTTTTATCAGTAATGGCATCATTGAAATTTACCGATACACCAGAAAAAAAGTAAAATATAGTATTTGGATTCTTTTTTCTATAATTAATACCACCTAAATTAAACATTCCATGAACTGCTATTTGTGTGATATTATTTACAAATCCAAGTGCATTTTTGAAGCCTCTATCATTTCTGCCTGAATAAACACCATATAATCCTTGAAGTCTAATTGAACCAACATGTCCGAAAGAGTATTTTAAACTTCCACCAATGATTGGGCTAAAAACATCTTGATCAATATCAAACATAGTATAAGTTCCACCATAATTTAATGCAAATGCCCATTTACTCATTTTGACATTACTAAACATATTTGAATCAATTTTTGTTGCTATTGCAGTATTTGATTTTGATGCTAATGCAGTATTTTTTGATGATTTAGTAGTAGTGCTTTTAACTGATTTAGGTGCAGTACTTACAGGTTTAGTAACAGTGGCACTTTTAGTTGTTTTAACACCAGTACTTTTAACTGTTTTACTCGGTTGAGTTATTGGTTTTTTTGATTGAGCAACTGAAAATTTAGCAATCAAACAAATAAGTATAATTAAGACGTTTTTCATTGTAAAAAAGTTTAAAATTTGAATATGCTAAATTACAATTTTTTATATAAAATAAAAGCCCCAAAAGGGGCTTTTATCTACACATTATTGTTTATTGTACAAATAAAGCCATGAACCACGGTCAATTTCTCTCCTTGATTTTCTTAACATTTTCAATGCTAAGTTCTCATCTTCGGTAGATAAAGTAATTACCCTAAAGTACTTAGAATCTTTTGACAAATATATTTTAGAATTAAATCCTCTTCTATTTATTTTATTTCTAAACCTTTTTGCTATTTTTAATTTATTGATACTGTAACATCCTACTACCACATTATATATAAATTCAGGTTCAATAATCTCTAAATTATCAAGTAAATATTTATTAGGATCTACTAATTTAACAGGTTCAACTACTTTAATTGGTTCTACTACTTTTATTGGTTCAACTACTTTTATTGGTTCAACCACTTTTATTGGTTCAACTACTTTAATTGGTTCAACTACTTTTATTGGTTCAACTACTTTGATTGGTTCAACTACTTTGATTGGCTCAATTACTTTTATTGGCTCAACTACTTGTATT
>CAMCQX010000149.1 GCA_945876985.1 Chitinophaga pinensis | reverse complement strand
GCAAACTTTGAAGGCGAAGACTTAGAAATAGGATTCAATTCAAAATATTTGGGCGAAGTTTTAGGAGCCATAGATTCATCGAATATGACATTAGAAATGAGCCAACCCAACAGAGCAGGAGTAATTATTCCGTCTGAAACTGAAGATGGAGAAGACATTTTGATGTTGGTAATGCCAATGATGTTGAACAATTACTAATTATAAAAATTATAATTTATTTAAAAGAGCTTCCTTATTTATCATTTGGAAGCTTTTTTTATTTCCAAAATTTATAAATCCTAAAAAAATGAAAAAGTATTTCCATTTGTTATTTTGTTTTGTTTTGAGTTTTAATGCATTTACTCAAACAAAACCTGCGTTAACTAAAATAGTGGCTGGACCCATGTTAGGCTATGCTGAACATAAAGAATGCATGGTATGGATTCAAACAAGTTGTTCTAAAACGGTTACTTTAAAATATTTAGAATTAAATGGTTTATCGGAAGGCGAAATGACCATTACCAACAAGAATGAAAACTTATGTTTACCTTGGATTTCTAAATTTATAATTTCTGATTTGAAACCAAATACAACTTATACTTACGAAATTTTATTGGATAAAAAATTAGTGCCTTTCACATACGATTTGCGATTTAAAACTAAAAAAGTATGGGCAGAATGGAGCAAAGAAGATGCTTTTGATGTGAATTTTTTATTGGGTTCGTGCAATTATGTAAACGATAGTTTATATGATAGACCAGGAAAACCTTATGGTCAAATAAGTGATATTTTTAGTAAAATGGCAGAACAAAGAACTGATTTTATGCTTTGGCTTGGCGATAATACTTACACCCGAGAAGCTGATTATAGCAGTGCTAGCGGAATTAGGTATCGTTATTTACACACTAGAAGCGATGCAAGTATTCAGAAGTTATTAAGTCGTCAAAATAATTATGCCATTTGGGATGACCACGATTTTGGAGAAAATGATGCCAATAAAAACTTTGATTTAAAAGATGTGAGTAAAGAATGTTTTGTAAATTATTGGGGAAATAAAACTTATGGTGAAAATGGCAAAGGAATTTATTATAGTTTCAGACAAAGTGATGTGGAGTTTTTTATGTTGGATGACAGAACGTTTAGAGATGAAAGTGAATTAGAAGAAGAAAAATTTTCTCACAAAACTCAATTAGGAGATGTTCAATTAAATTGGTTGAAAAATAAACTAAAACACAGCAGCAGTACTTTTAAATTTATAGCTGTTGGTGGACAATTTTTAAATACGGAGACTAACAAAGAGTCATTTAATTTATACAAACGTGAACGTGCAGAAATCATCAAATTTATTGCAGAGCAAAAAATAAGTGGCGTTGTATTTTTAACAGGAGATAGACATCACACAGAATTATTAAAATATGAACCAAACAGCCAACCTGATTACATAACTACTTATCCGTTATTTGACTTAACCAGTTCGGCATTGACTGCTGGTCCAAGTAATATTTTAAAAACCAAAGAAGCAGAAAATCCTTTTAGAATTGCCAATACATTAACTGTTGAAAATAATTTTTGTGGAATAAAAGTAACGGGTACACGTGGCAATAGACAAATGCAAATTACTTGCTATGATAAAGGTGGAATTGTAAAATGGAATCATGTAATCAATGAAAGTTTATTGAAGGTAAAATAAAAATGCAAACATATACTAAAAGCCAATTGGCATTACGTAACGGACAGGATAAAGATGAAATTTGGGTAGCATATAAAGGTAAAATTTACGATGTTACCAAAAGTCGCCTGTGGCGAAAAGGAATGCATTATGAGCATTGGGCTGGACAAGATTTAACTGCAGAACTAGCCGATGCACCTCATTTAGACAATGTATTTGATAAGTTTGAATGTATTGGAATACTGTCCTAGTTAATATTTTATTTATTTTAAAAATATTCATAAAAAAAACCTGCCTAATAAATTAAGCAGGTTTTTTTATTTATAGCTAAAATTAGATTATTTAGTTTCTAATGATTCTTTCAAAGCCATCAATCCTTCAACGTCAGCAAATGTCGATTTTTCGTTACTTTCATTGTTTTTCTTAGTAGCTTTAGTAGCTTTATCTTTTTCGTCAGTCTTCGTTTTTCTTTCGTCAACTTGTTTTACTTCTACTTCGTTTTTCCAAACTGCAGTATGTGATAAAACGATGCGCTTGTTTTCTTTGTTAAACTCAGTTACACGGAATTGTAAAACCTCATCTTCTTTAGCAGTTTTCTTGTCTTCTTTGTAAAGTTGTTTAGTTGGAGCATAACCTTCTACACCGTATGGTAAAGCAATGATTGCACTTTTTTCTTCAACTTTTAAAATTGTACCTTCATGTACTGAACCTAAAGCAAACAATGTTTCAAAAGCATCCCAAGGATTTTCATCTAATTGTTTGTGTCCTAAACTTAAACGGTGGTTTTCATTGTCTACTTCTAAAACTAAAACGTCTAATTCTTGGTCTTTTTTAACAAACTCGTTTGGATGTTTAATTTTCTTAGTCCAGCTTAAATCACTTACGTGAACTAAACCATCAACACCTTCTTCTAATTCAACAAATAAACCGTAGTTAGTCATGTTTCTAACAATACCTTTGTGTTTGCTACCAACTGGATATTTTGCAGCGATATCAACCCAAGGATCAGTTTTTAATTGTTTAATACCTAAGCTCATTTTACGTTCTTCTTTTTCAAGCGTTAAAATAACAGCTTCCATTTCGTCACCAATCTTCATAAAGTCAGATGGGTTACGTAAATGTTGGCTCCAGCTCATTTCACTTACGTGAATTAAACCTTCTACACCAGGAGCAATTTCTAAGAAAGCACCATAATCAGCTATGTTTACAATTTTACCTGTAACCTTACCGCCAACTATTAGTTCAGTATTTAAACTTTCCCAAGGATGTGGTTGTAATTGTTTTAAGCCTAATGAAATACGTTTTTTCTCATCATCAAAATCAACAACTACTACGTTAATTTTTTGATCTAATTGTAATACATCTTCAGGGTGATTTACGCGGCCCCAAGAAATATCAGTAATATGTAATAAACCATCTACACCACCTAAATCAATAAATACACCAAATGAAGTCATGTTCTTAACAGTACCTTCTAAAACTTGGCCTTTTTCTAATCTAGATAAAATATCAGATTTTTGTGCTTCAATATCTTCTTCGATTAATACTTTATGTGAAATAACTACGTTTTTGAAAACATTGTTAATTTTTACCACTTTAAATGGCATTGTTTGACCCACATAAACATCGTAATCTTTAATTGGTTTTGTATCAATTTGTGAACCAGGTAAGAAAGTATCCATACCTAATACATCTACAACTAAACCGCCTTTAGTACGTGACTTCACATAACCATTAACAATTTCGTCATTTTCATGAGCACGCATAATGTTATCCCAAGCGCGTTCACTTACTGCTTTTTTACGACTCAAAATTAATTGGCCTAAAGCATCTTCTTTTGTTTCTAACAAAACTTCTACTTCATCACCAATTTTCAAATCTGGCAAATCTCTGAATTCTGTTCTTGCTACTAATCCATCCGATTTAAATCCAATGTTTAATACCACTTCTTTTTCTGTAAAACCTACTACGTAACCTTTTACAATTTCTTTTTCTGTAATAGCTGATAATGTTTTTTCGTAAGCAGCAGCCATTACTTCACGTTCGTTTTGGTTGTAATCACCAAAACCAGCATTGTCCATTTCCCAGTCAAAATCTGGCAAGTTTTTTGTTTTTTTTGTTGTTTCTGTCAATTTATATGATCTCCTTTCGCTTAAAAAAGCCCGCAATTATAATTGTAATTAATTGAACTGCAAAATGTTTTTTGAATAAATATAACAATTTATTGTTCACCACTTTATTTTCAATCAATAAAGCCAAATAAATGCACTTTTTACCTTTAAACAATTTACTAAAATCACTGTGTTTACTAGTAATTAGACAATTAAAGGTTGTGATAAACTAATTTATATTTGCTTATTAATTAATTAGCATTTTATTTAACCCCAATAAATATAAATGACTTGTATATAAGGAGTTGGTGTATTTATTTCAAAAATCAATTTGGAGCCTACGAAAGGATAAAAATTACTTTATTCAAATTTTAAATGTTTAACAGATTCTCCTGAATCTCTTAACTCAATTAATGCATCAATTCCTATTTCAATATGTTTTTTTACATATTTTAAAGTTACAGCGGTATCACTTTTTGAAGTTTTAACACCATCAGGAGTCATTGGATTATCGCTTACCAAAAGTAAGGCTCCTTTGGGAATGCTATTTACAAAACCCACTATAAATATGGTAGCCGTTTCCATATCAATGGCCATTGCTCTTGTCTTTTTTAAATAATTTTTAAATTCTTCATCGTGCTCCCAAACTCTTCTATTGGTGGTGTAAACAGTTCCTGTCCAATAATCTACTTCATGTTTAACAATAGTAGTTGAAACCGCTTTTTGCATTCTAAATGATGGCAAAGCGGGAATTTCAGGCATTATATAATCATTGCTTGTACCATCACCTCTGATAGCTGCAATGGGTAAAATTAAATCGCCCAATTTTGTTATTTTTTTTAAACCACCACATTTTCCTAAAAACAAAACTGCTTTTGGATGAATTGCTGAAAGCAAATCCATTATAGTTGCTGCCATTGCGCTTCCCATTCCAAAATTAATAATGGTAATGTTATTGGCTGTAGCCGATTGCATGGGTTTATCTGTTCCATCAATATTTACATTGAATTTGTTGGCAAAAATTTCCACATAATTAAAAAAATTAGTAAGTAGTATATATTCTCCAAATTTATTGAGTTCAACTCCAGTATATCTGGGTAACCAATCGTTTACAATTTCCTGTTTCGTTTTCATTATTAGTTGTTTTTATTTGCAATAATTAGCATTAATTATGCAATGGCAATATTATTAAAAAATAATCATACCCAACCTAATTAAAAAAGTGTCGTATTAGGGTATAAAATAACAATTTAAATAATAGCCTAACGGAAAAACTTTTATAAAATTTAAA
>CAMCQX010000148.1 GCA_945876985.1 Chitinophaga pinensis | reverse complement strand
ATCATATCTCTAGATAAAGATACGGCTAAAAATATTCAATTGACAGCAACTAAAAATGAATCAGAAGAAATATATTCTAATCGAGAAAATGCTGGCGATTATTTAAAAAGTGCAGGTAATAATTTCTTTATGGCAGAGGGTTTTAGTTTAATTGGTGCAGCGCTTTTAGCAATAAATTTAGGTAGAATAAAGCCAGACCAGTCATTAACTATCGGCTCACTAGGACTTCAAATGGTGGGTATTATTTTAAATTTTACCGCTGCCAATAGACTCGCAAATGCCGGTAGAATTCTAAAACAAGAACAACTACAATTTATAAAAAAAGAAAAAGCTAAGTAAATTTTTAAAAGGTAGTTTTTCATTCACTTGTTATAGCAAGCGGTGATGAGTTAATTAAAAATAAATAATTCACTGCTATTGCATGTTTTTTTATAGTACAATCAAATTTAGTAAACGCATCAACGCTTACCAATCAAATTCATTTCCATTTCCTAAATAAATCAACCAAATATCAACACCCTTTTTAGTGTCTAATAAAATGCTCACATTGCACCCAATTAATTGAAACAAAATGAGCAAAATTTTAATTATTGACGATGAAAAAGCCATTCGCAATACCCTACGCGAAATATTAGAATATGAAAGCTACCAAGTAGACGAAGCAGCTAATGGTGAAGAGGGTTTAGAGAAACTTGAAGTTGGTGAATATGCTGCCGTTTTATGCGATATAAAAATGCCAAAAATGGATGGCATTGAAGTATTAACCCGTGCACAAGAAATAGATGATGACATTCCTTTTATTATGATTTCGGGAAATGGAACCATTGAAACTGCGGTAGAAGCTACCAAAAAAGGTGCCTATGATTTTATTTCAAAACCACCTGATTTGAATCGTTTATTGATTACACTTCGCAATGCAATTGATAAAAAATCGTTAACGGTTGAAACAAAAGTTTTACGCAGAAAAGTTACCAAAACCCGCGAAATGATTGGCGATAGCCCAGCTATTCAAAACATTATGAGCACCATTGAAAAAGTGGCTCCTACCGATGCAAGGGTTTTAGTTACTGGCGAAAATGGAACTGGAAAGGAATTGGTGGCACTTTGGTTACACGAAAAAAGTAACAGAAATAATAACCAATTGGTAGAAGTTAATTGCGCAGCCATACCAACCGATTTAATAGAATCGGAATTATTCGGACATGAAAAAGGTGCTTTTACTTCGGCCATCAAACAACGCATAGGAAAATTTGAACAAGCCAATGGCGGAACATTATTTTTAGACGAAATTGGCGACATGAGTTTAGCCGCTCAAGCCAAAGTTTTACGTGCTTTGCAAGAAGGAAAAATTACCCGAGTGGGTGGCGACAAAGACATTGAAGTAGATGTGCGAGTTGTAGCTGCAACCAATAAAAATTTATTGCAAGAAATAGAAAAAGGTAATTTTAGAATGGATTTATACCACCGTTTAAGCGTTATTTTAATTCACGTGCCTTCATTAAATGATAGAAAAGATGACATTCCAATTTTGGCCGAAAAGTTTATAAAAGAAGTGTGTGAAGACAATAATTTTCCTAAAAAAATGTTTTTACCACAAGCCTTAGATGAACTTAAAAAATTGGATTATTATGGAAATATTCGTGAGCTGCGCAATGTGGTAGAACGCTTGGTAATATTAGGCCAACAACGCATTACAGTGGAAGATGTGAAGAAATTTGCAAGCCCATTGAGTGCACGCGAAGAAGAGAAAAACATTTATGAAAGATTTAGCGCTTTGCAAGATTTTAAAGAATACGTAGAACGCATTTTTATAGAAGAAAAATTAAAGAAAAACGGTTGGAATGTGGCAAAAACTGCTTTGGAAATTGATATTCAAAGAAGTCATTTGTACAACAAAATTGAAAAATATACGCTCAAACGTGGCGAGTATATTGATTAATAAAAACCAACTGAACATTAATAATAGTTGATAAAATAATATTTTTTCAACTCCCAAACACGCCACAATTAACGAGCCCGATGTGGGGGCATTTTATATATATATTAAAAATCCTTGCTTGAAAAACAGCAGGGATTTTTTATTTAAAAGCTTTTCAATTAAGTGATAAAAATTAAACATGATATTGTATAAGTAATTTCTGTTTTATTTGCACAAAATATAAAAGAATTATGTACAAAACATTGCAACCAATTTTACAAGCCGAACTAAAAGAAATAGAAGAAGCTGGATTATACAAACGCGAAAGAATTATTACTAGCCCACAAGCTGCAGAAATTACAGTAAATACAGGTGCTAAAGTATTGAATTTTTGTGCCAATAATTACTTGGGATTATCGAGCCATCCATTGGTTTTACAAGCTGCTAAAGATGCAATAGACACCCATGGTTTTGGATTGAGTAGCGTAAGATTTATTTGCGGTACCCAGGATATTCATAAAACTTTAGAAGAAAAAATATCAGCGTTTTTAGGAACGGAAGATACCATTTTATACGCAGCTGCTTTTGATGCAAATGGTGGTGTTTTTGAACCTTTGTTCAATGAGAAAGACGCAATTATTAGCGATTCTTTAAATCATGCAAGTATCATTGATGGTGTTCGTTTGTGTAAAGCGGAACGTTTCAGGTATGAAAACAATAACATGACCGATTTAGAAGCTAAGTTACAAGAAGCAAAACATTGCAGAAACAGAATTATAGTTACCGACAGCGTTTTTAGTATGGACGGAACCATTGCGCAGCTTGATAAAATAGTGGAACTAGCCGATAAATATGAAGCATTAATTATGATTGACGAATGTCATTCAAGCGGATTCATGGGTAAAACTGGTCGTGGTGTTCATGAGCATTGTGGTGTGTTAGGAAAAATAGATATTATAACGGGAACTTTAGGAAAAGCGTTAGGCGGTGCTAGTGGCGGATTTACAAGTGGTAGAAAAGAAATTATTGACATGCTTCGCCAACGTTCTCGCCCTTATTTGTTTAGTAATACTTTAGCACCAAGTATAGTTGGAGCTAGTATTGCAGTGCTTGATATGATTACCAAAACTACTGCATTGCGCGATAAATTATGGGAAAATGCCAAGTACTTTAGAACACATATAGAAGCTGCTGGTTTTGATGTAAAACCAGGTGAACATGCCATTATTCCTATTATGCTTTATGATGCAAAACTATCGCAAGATTTTGCATCAAAATTATTAGAAGAAGGAATTTATGTAATTGGTTTTTATTTTCCTGTAGTTCCAAAAGGCCAAGCAAGAATAAGAGTTCAAATGTCGGCAGGACATGATAAAGAACATTTAGATAAAGCAATTGCAGCATTTACCAAAGTTGGTAAAGAGTTGGGAGTAATAAAATAGTTTTTTTATAAAAAATTTCATTTTACACGTCATTGCGAACGCAGTGAAGCAATCTCACAAAGAAAAGAGATTGCTTCGTTCCTCGCAATGACGTTTTTAATTAAACTACTAATAATTAGATAAAAGCAAAATATCCAGTCATTCCGGAGGAATCTTCCTTGTTAACTTATACCATTGAATTTTACAATAGGTTTTTGTTAGGCTCAAAAATATTTTTAGTCAAAGAAGTTTCTCTCGGAATGACTCAACGCAATCTTTTTTTTCAGACATACTGTCATTGGATTGATTTTTGTTAAGTTTGCAAAAACAAATTTTTTGAATGATTAATCAATTTAACCAAATGCCACCAAACGCCAAAGTTTGGATTTATGCAAGCGATAAAATTATTTCCCCTTCACAATTAGCAGTTATAAATCAAAAAGCCATTCCATTTATTCAAAATTGGACCGCTCATCAAAATCAGTTACAAGCGGAATTTGCAGTTTTGTATAATTGCTTTTTAGTGTTTATGGTCAATGAAAGTGTGCATGAAATTAGTGGTTGTGGAATTGATAAATTAACACATTTAATTAGAGAAATAGATTCTGAAACCAATTTGAATTTATTGAACAGAATGGGCGTTCAATTGCTTGAAAACAATGAAGTAACATGTTTAACTAAAAGTGAATTTTTAGCTAAATTAGCTGCTCAAAATTTAGGTAATTCAAAGGCCTTTAACAATCAAGTAACTACAAAAAAACAGTTTGAAATGGAATGGATAATTCCTTTAGAAAATGCTTGGTATTACCCTAAAACAAAATTACAATCAGTTTAAAATACATTTTGCTAGCTCAAAACTATTTGTAGTTTTGAAAAAAGATATCACAATAAATTTAATATTAAAAAAAGGAATATAAATGGCCAATATAAATTCAGATGATTTAAAACCACAAGACGAAAATAAACCAAATTCTCGTAAACCCAATTTACCAAAATTCAACTTTTATTGGATTTATGGAATAATAGCCATTGTTATGATTGGCTTATACTTTATGCCTCGCGATTTTGCTAAAAAAACTACTTGGAGCGATGTTAGAAACAACATGGTTTTAACACATGACATAGATAAAATTATAGTAGTAAATAAAGAAAAAGCAGAAGTTTATATTAAAAAAGCTTCACTAAATAATAGTAAATACAAAGACGTTAAAAGTCAAGGCAGTTTTAGTGAAGTTGGCCCTCAGTATTATTTTGAAATTGGTGATGTTACCACTTTTGAAAAGAACTTAGATGAAGTTCAAAAAGAATTTACTCAAAACGAGAAAATTCCTGTTGAATATGCCAATACCAGAGAAACATCTAACTTTTTGGTTAACTGGTTACCTATATTATTGTTAATTGGTTTTACTTTTTTTATGATTCGTAGAATGAGCGGTGGCGCAGGTGGAGGAGGTTCTCAAATATTTAATATTGGTAAAAGTAGGGCGCAATTATTCGACAAAGAAAGCAATGTAAACATTACTTTTAAAGACGTAGCTGGCTTAGACGAAGCCAAAGAAGAGGTAATGGAAATTGTAGATTTTCTAAAAAATCCTAAGAAATATACTGTTTTAGGTGGAAAAATTCCCAAAGGTGCTTTATTAATTGGATCGCCAGGAACGGGAAAAACATTATTGGCAAAAGCTGTTGCTGGTGAAGCAGGAGTTCCTTTCTTTTCTCTTTCAGGTTCCGATTTTGTAGAAATGTTTGTTGGTGTTGGAGC
>CAMCQX010000147.1 GCA_945876985.1 Chitinophaga pinensis | reverse complement strand
AATCAAAACACCCTTAGCACCAGCTATTACTTTTAGTGACGATCCTTTGCGCATGCTTCGTGCCATTCGTTTTGCTTCGCAATTAGGTTTTACTATTTTGCCTGAAACCTTTGAAGCTATTCAGCAAAATGCAGAACGAATAAACATTATTTCGTTTGAAAGAATCAGTGAGGAATTAAATAAAATATTGCTTTCACCAAAACCATCTGTTGGTTTAAAATTATTGTTTGATAGTGGTTTACTTAAATTGGTATTTAAGGAGTTGTTCAACATGCATGGTGTGGAGGTAATAAACGGGAAAGCACACAAAGATAATTTCCATCACACCATTCATGTGGTAGATAATATTTGCGAAGAAACCAATAATCTTTGGTTGCGTTGGGCTGCATTGTTACATGATATTGGCAAACCTGCCACCAAAAGATTTATAGAAGCAGAAGGTGGTTGGAAATTTCATGGACACGAAGACAAGGGAAGTAGGATGGTTCCAATAATTTTCAATCATTTAAAATTGCCTCAAAATGAAAAAATGCGTTACGTTCAAAAGTTGGTTGCGTTGCATCACAGGCCAAAAGCATTAGCCGAAGATGGAGTAACTGATTCAGCAATTAGGCGTTTAATTGTTGATACTGGTGATGATTTAGAAGATTTATTTACCCTTTGCAGAGCTGATATGACTACTCGTTTTGCGGAGAAAATTGCACTGTATAAAGGTAATTTGAACAAAGTTCAACAGTTTGTAAAGGAAGTAGAAGAACGCGATGAATTGCGCAATTGGCAGCCACCAATAACAGGTGAAATGATAATGGAAACCTTTAAATTACAACCTTGTAAAGAAGTTGGAATGATTAAAAACTATATTCGTGAAGCAATTTTAGACGGAAAAATAAAAAATGATTACAATGAAGCGTTTGAGTATATGAAAACTATTGCCGCTAAGTTAGGAATTAGTTGATAGACCATAATCTATCGTCCATCGACTATGGTCTATAAACTATCAACTATCTCATTGTTTTCAACTGTAAAAAAAGCAGTTGGTGCTGCTTGTCGTTGGGTAATATAATCTTTGTAAATAAGACTAAAACTAGTTCTGTGTTCCATTACTTCGTTGTATGTTCCCGTTAATCCAATTAACATTTCACATGCTTCACGAACAGCAAAATTTCCGCTTTCATGAGCTGTTATATAATCGGCTAAATTATTATTAATAATATAGTTTTTAAACAAAGGATTTGCTTTTCTATTAATCAAAATTCGAATGCCGCAAACCTTTGCGATGCTTAAGTCTAACACATCGTCAAACATATAGCAAACTTCATTTTTATTGATATTATTTGCATTGCAAAAATGTTCAAGAGCAATGATTTTATCTGCTACTTTATAGTAGGAAGAAGAAAAATGTTCCCGATTACTAAAGTAAAAAGCCATTTCGTTTTTTTCGCCAGAAATAATGGCGCAAGCAGGCATTTTATTATTATGTAAAAAATAATTGAATCGTAATAAGTTAGTTCCCATGCTATCTGCCTCATTGAAAGTAGAACTTTTATTTTCGTTTTTTGTGGCATTATTAAACACGCCATCCCAGTCAAAAACAAAGGCTTTGATGCCTTTTAGCTTTAAAGTTATTTGTTCTGTATCGGATAAAAAAACACCTCCAATTTCAGTAAAAACCGATTCAATATTATTATTCATAAGTTGGATTATTTATTTAAAATAAAAATGCAATATTATACTTTATATACGAAGATAAAAGTGCTAAAATTTATACATTAATTGTGTTTGATTGTCGCAATTAAAATCATTATTCACAGTAAAAAAACTAAATGTCTATTTTGATATGATTTGCTAAATCCTTTATTGGTAAAGGATTTAGTTTTTTTTTGATATCATTTTAATTTAAAACAAGGTTTATCCACCATAAGTGGTGGCACCTGCATTTTTAAGAGAAAATCAGTGCTATATATTCGTAGGAATGATACTGATAAATAAATACGAAGCAGCAGTTAGCATTGATGAGGCATTTGTAAAATACGAACATCAATATGAAGAGTTGAAGAAAATATTTGACTTTATTGATTTGCCTGAAGCAATAGTTGAAACTGAAAAGTTGAATAGCTCAATATTGCGTAATTATTATGCCAACGCAATAGATCATAATTTATTAGAAATAAAAACTGTAAAATATATAATAAGCAGAAACATTCGTCCATCGGGCGCTGCAGAATCGGCTATTTACCAATATTACAAAGCTGAAAAATATTTATTTGACAATATCAATCAACCATTATCTATATCAATGGTTTATCATTTACATAAAACATTAGTAACCGATTTATTGCTTCAATCACCAACATCAAATTTATTTGACAACAAATCGTTTTCACAACCAGAAAGGTTACACCCAGAAACAGAATTAGAGTTAGAAAATTTATTTGAATTTTTAAACAGCGATACTGAATTTCATCCTATTATTCAAAGTTGGATGTTGCATTTTAAAATCCTTTCATTACCAATGTTTGCCGAAGCTAAAAATAAATTTGCCTCATTATTGCAAAGTTTTTGGTTAAGAAAACACAACATGGATTTAAATGGTTTGTTAAGTTTAGAACATGAATTATACATCAAGAAAAATGAGTATTTAGCTTATTTTCTTGAAAACAAAAACTCGGAAAATCCTGTTCAAGAACAAAGTTTAAACGAACAAATTGCTTTTGGATTGTCATTACATGCCAATCAATTAACACGCATGTATCAGTTATTACAATCGTATTTCCGTAAGCAAATTGATTACGAAAAACTAAATCCTCGTCAAAAAAACATCATGAATTTTGTGTTCCAAAGTGGATACAAATTGAAAGAAATAGATGATTTAATTTTAAACAAACGCCAAAAGTTAATCATGTATATTATTCAACATAGAGGTTTTGTAAGTACCAAAGAATTAGTAAGTGAGTTTGAATGTAACCGTAAAACTATTCAGCGCGATTTTGTTCATTTATTGGAGCTAAATTTGGTAAAGATTATAGGAATGGGAAGTGCTTTAAAGTATTCTTTAAATTTAGATAATTACAAACAAGATCCAATAAATCAGTACCAATCGGAATACTTAAAAAACAGTGATGAACAATTAATTCTTGGTTACGAATAATTATAATTGTAACATAAAAAAAGGAACTTTAATTAAAAAGTTCCTTTTTTTATGTTACAACTCATCTTCGTTGTAAAAATAATCTTCTTTAGTAGGGTAATCGGGCCAAATTTCTTCAATACCTTCAAAAGGTTCTCCATCATCTTCTATTTCTTGTAAGTTTTCAATTACTTCAAGTGGCGCACCACTTCTAATACCGTAATCAATTAATTCATCTTTTGTGGCTGGCCAAGGCGCATCGTCTAAATATGAAGCAAGTTCTAGTGTCCAATACATATTATTTTAGGTTTTTAAATTTATGCGAAAATATATTTAATTAAGACTTTAGCAACCACAAAATATTTACAATTTATTTTATTTTTCATTTTATTTTATTTTTTGCCTTTACTACTTGAATATCAATAATTAATAAATTAAAAAAAATAATTAATTAATGTAAATAATTAATTGAAGTATTCTTAATTCAAATAGATTTTTTTTATTTTTAAATATAAAAAGTTACATCCCAAAGTTAGTTTTTAAGTACCTCAACAAATGAATTTGTATAGAATAAAAAAATTTATTTTTACAAACCAAACTCAACCAAACCTTCGTCTTCTTGTTCTTTCATTTTCATAATTTGATCTAAAGCATCTGGAACTACATCGCTGCAAATGGTAATAAAACTTCCTCTTGCAGCATTTTTTATTGCAAATTCTATGGCTTCAGTTTCTTTTTTTATTACAGTTACTTTTTTATTGCCATTTACTTCTGAAATTCCACGCATCATCAAGTCAATAATTTCTTGTTCGGTTTTGCCCCTTAAGTTTTTATCTTGGCGAATAATTACTTCGTCAAACATTTTGGCAGCCACACTTCCTAAGCTAATGGTATCTTCATCGCGTCTGTCGCCAACACCAGCAATGATACCTACATGTTTTGCATTTATTTTACTTAACATATCGGCTATGGCTGTAAAACCAGCAGCATTGTGTGCATAATCAACCATTACTTGAAAGTTTTTAAAATTAAATATATTCATACGACCTGGCGTTTGTGCCGGACTAGGAATAAAAGTTTGCAATGCAATTCGCATGTCTTCAATTTTAAAATTACGGATAAATCCAGCAATTAAAGTTGGCAATATATTTTGAATATTAAACGATGCTTTTCCACCAAATGTTAATGGAATATTGATGGCTTTTTCTACCCTAATTTTCCAAGTTCCTTTGCTTATTGTTACATAACCATTTTCATAAATAGCAGCTAAACCTCCAGCATTTATATGTTCTTTGATGATTGGATTGTTTTCATCCATACTGAAATAAGCTACTTTACAA
The DNA here is from genome assembly GCA_945876985.1 of Chitinophaga pinensis. GTDB lineage: Bacteria > Bacteroidota > Bacteroidia > UKL13-3 > UKL13-3 > JAAFJM01. The sequence continues at coordinate 635 of CAMCQX010000147.1, read as the reverse complement.
GCTAAACCTTTAGCCATTTGAGCTGCCCATTTATTGTCGGCATTTAAAATACTATAACCACTTGGTAATACACTTTCGGGAACTACTGCTTTTACTCTTGCTAATTGTTCTATGGTATCAATATCACCTAGTCCCAAATGATCTTCAGCAACGTTGGTTACAATGGCAATATCGCAATTGTGAAAACCTAAACCTGAACGTAATATTCCTCCTCTAGCACACTCTAAAACCGCAAAATCAACAGTTGGATCTTTTAACACAAACTCTGCACTTACAGGTCCGGTACAATCGCCACGCATCATCATTTGATTTTGAATATAAACGCCATCGGTAGTGGTGTAACCCACTTTATAACCCATCGTTTTTACCATGTGAGCCATTAATCGGGTAGTGGTAGTTTTACCATTTGTTCCTGTAACAGCTATGATTGGAATGCGTGCTGAACTTCCTATTGGATATAACATATCAATTACCGGCTCTGCCACATTTCTTGGTAAACCTTGTGCAGGATCTATGTGCATTCTGAAACCTGGTGCAGCATTTACTTCTATCACACCACCACCAGATTCAGCAACCGGTTCGCTTAAAGTTTTAGCCATGATATCTATACCGCAAATATCTAAACCAATAATTCT
>CAMCQX010000146.1 GCA_945876985.1 Chitinophaga pinensis | reverse complement strand
TTCAAAGATCCTTCAAACAAAGAATTACCAAATGATTTACGAAAAACGAGTACTGGTATAAGTGAATACACCGGAACTTGGGGCGAGGAACAAATAAAACATTTGTGCCGCAGAGCTTTATTTGGGGTTACAAAAGCCGATATTGATTTTTTTAAAAGTAAATCAATGGTTCAAGCTGTTGATTCCCTTTTAAATATTTCAACTGTTTATCCCGCACCACCATTGAATCATTACAGTGGAAGCCAGGCAGATGTAGACGTTCCTCTTGGTCAAACTTGGGTAAATGCAGTTGATAATCCTAATTTAAATGGTGTCCGCAGGCAATCATATAAAGCTTGGTGGACTAGTTTAATGATTAATCAAGACAGAACAATCAATGAAAAAATGATTTTGTTTTGGCATAATCTTTTCGCAACCGAAACTACTGTCATTCAATCTGCTCGTTTCTGTTACGACCACCATAAAATATTACGCCAAAATTGCCTTGGCAACTATAAAACTTTAACCCGATTATTAGCCACAGATTGTGGCATGTTGGTATATTTAAATGGAGAAAAAAACACCAATACCGCCCCTGACGAAAATTTTGGAAGAGAGCTTCAAGAGCTTTTTACAGTTGGAAAAGATTTAGCAAATCATTATACCGAAGATGATGTAAAAGCTGCGGCTAAAGTAATGACAGGTTGGAGAAACAATAGAACAACTTATGTTTCTTATTTCGATAGCACTAAACATGATACTGGCAATAAACAATTTTCATCGTTTTATAACAACACGGTTATTACCGGTAAAACTGGGGCAAATGGAGCAAATGAAGTTGATGATTTGATGAATATGATTTTTACTCATAATGAAGTAGCTAATTATATTTGCAGAAAAGTATATCGTTTTTTTGTGTATTATAATATTGATTCATCCATTGAAACCAATGTTATTTTACCTTTAGCCACCGTATTTAGAAACAGTAATTACAACATAAAAACACTCATAGAAACATTATTAAAAAGCGAACATTTTTACGACTCGTTAAATGTGGGTTGTTTAATTAAACCACCTACCGATCATTTAATAGGATTAGCTCGCACATTTAATTTACAATTTCCTACTTCGGCAATTGTTTTGCAACAATATACACATTGGATTTATGTTCAACAAGCTTGTACTTTAATAGGACAAGACATTGGTGATGCGCCAAACGTAGCTGGTTGGCCAGCTTATTATCAATCGCCACAGTATTATGAGCTTTGGATAAATTCCGATTCATTACCCAAACGCAATCAGTTTTGCGATGCCATGGTTTATACAGGTTTTAATCGCCAAAGCTTTAAACTTATTTTAGATCCTATAGCATTAGTTAATTTATTTACAACGCCCGAAGATCCTAATTTATTAGTAAGTCAAGCAATCAGTTTGCTTTATGCAATAGACTTATCTGCTGCAAGTAAAGCGCAAATAAAAACCGCTTTTTTACTTTCAGGCCAAGCGGCTGATTATTATTGGAGCGATACTTGGAATCAATACAAAGCAGCTCCAACCGATACCGTTAAAAAGCAAGCTGTTTATTCCCGTTTACAAGGAATGTTTAAATATTTGTTTGGCCTAGCTGAATTTCAATTAGCATAAATTTTCATTTTTATTCAAAAAAATAATCAAACCATGAAAAGAAGAGATTTTATACAAAAAGCAATTACGGCTAGCGCTTTGCCAATATTAATAAATGGCTTTCCGGTTCAAGTATTGGCCGATAATCCAATCATCAATTTTTTAGGTAAATCAGGAGTTGAAGACCGTGTTTTGGTGCTTATACAATTAAATGGTGGTAATGATGGATTAAATACTGTTATTCCCATTGATCAATACAGTAAATTGGTTTTAGCCCGTCAAAATATATTGATTCAACAAAGTAAAGTGTTGGCTTTAACTGGAAATACCATTACAGGTTTACATCCAAGTTTAAGTGAAGTAAGAGGGTTATACGACAATGGAATGGTTAATATTGTTCAAAGTGTGGGTTATCCAAATCCTAATTTTTCACATTTTAGAGCAACAGATATTTGGAACACAGGAAGCGAAAGTGATGTGGTAGAAGAAACAGGTTGGTTAGGCCGATATTTAGATACAAAATTTACTAATTTCCCTACAAATTATCCCAATGTAAATTATCCCGATCCACCATCTATTCAAATTGGTGCATCTATTTCGCCTGTTATACAAGGTAAAAATGTAAGTTTAGGCATGTCAATTACCGATCCTACTTCGTTTTATCAGTTCATTACAGGAACCGTTGATACAGCGCCAAGCACACCCGCTGGACATGAATTAACTTATGTAAGATTAGTGGCTCAGCAAACACAACAATACAGCGGAACCATTAAAGCTGCGGCCGATAAAGCAAAAAATGTTTCAACTTTATATCCAACTGCTGGGCAAAATAGTTTAGCTGATCAATTAAAAATTGTAGCTCGATTAATAGCTGGTGGTTTAAAAACTCAAGTTTATATGGTAAACTTGGGTGGATTTGATACCCATTCAGCGCAAACAGATGCAACATTAACCGAAACTGGTTCTCATGCTAATTTAATGCAAAAAATATCGCAAGCGGTGAATGCGTTTCAAGATGATTTAAAAAAATTAGCCGTTGAAGATCGAGTTTTAGGTATGACATTTTCAGAATTTGGACGAAGAATTAAATCAAATTCAAGCCTTGGAACCGACCATGGTGCAGCAGCTCCATTATTTATATTTGGTAAAAAAGTAAAACCAGGAATTACTGGCTTCAATCCAATTATTCCTGACTCAGTAACAGCAAATGATAATGTTCCGATGCAAATAGATTTCCGTTCTATTTACACCAGTATTTTAAAATATTGGTTCAAAGTGAGCGATGCTGAATTAAGTCCTTTGCTTTTAAATAAAACTTTCCCTTTGTTAGATATTATTGCGGATGGAAGTAGCAACACAGTTGAAATTGAAAACGCAAAAATTGGTGTTTTAGAAAATTTCCCTAATCCAGTAATTGACCAAACCACCATAAGATTTACTTGCAGCGGTGGTTATGTAAAAATAAGGTTATTTGACAATATAGGACGTGAAGTTTTAACCATTGCCGAAGATAATTTTTCTAAAGGCACACATGAAGTAACAATGCAAGCTGATAGTTTGCGAAACGGTACATATTACTATCAAATTCAGCAAGGTTCTTCGCAGTTAATGAAAACCATGATTGTGGCTAAATAATAAAATATTTCATTATAAACAGATTTGTTGCAGAATGGTATAAAAAGCAATTTTCTAAAAGTTTTATTTAGTAACAGAAAAGTAAAATTATATTAGATTCGTAGCCTATTTTATTCCATATAATTTATAAAAACAAACAACAAATTATGACTCAAATAATAGAATGTGTTCCAAATTTTAGTGAAGGACATGATTTACAAATTATCAAGCAAATTACTGATGTAATAGTAAGCGTAGATGGTGTAAAATTATTAGATGTAGATCCTGGAAAAGCTACCAATAGAACCGTTGTAACTTTTGTTGGCGAACCAAATGCAGTGGTAGAAGCTGCATATTTAGCTATAAAAAAAGCATCAGAAATTATAGACATGAGCAAGCATAAAGGCGAACATCCACGTATGGGTGCTACCGATGTTTGTCCGCTTATTCCCGTTAGCGGAATTACCATGGAAGAAACAGTGGCATTTGCTAAAATGTTAGGAAAACGAGTGGGTGAAAATTTAAATATTCCTGTTTATTTATACGAAAATGCACAGCCTAATAAAGAACGTAATAATCTTTCGGTAATAAGAGCAGGCGAATATGAAGGCTTTTTCAAAAAAATAAAACAACGGGAATGGGCACCCGATTTTGGACCAACAGAATTCAATGAAAAAGCTGGCGGAACAGTAATTGGTGCGCGCGATTTTTTGATTGCATATAATGTAAACCTAAATACAAAATCGGTACGATTGGCAAATTCTGTTGCTTTTGATATTAGAGAAGCAGGAAGAGTTTTGCGTGAAGGAAATCCAATTACAGGAAAAATAATTAAAGATGCCGATGGAAATGAAGTGCGCGTTCCCGGAACTTTAAAAGCATGTAAAGCCATAGGTTGGTTCATTGAAGAATACAATATTGCTCAAATCAGTATCAATTTAACTAATTATAAAATCACTTCGGTTCACCAAGCATTTGATGAAGTTTGTAAAAGTGCCGAAAAACGTGGCATGCGTGTTACTGGTTCAGAATTGGTAGGTTTAATTCCTTTAGAAGCCTTGCTTTCGGCCGGAAGACATTATTTGACTAAACAAAAACGTTCTGTTGGAGTGAGTGAGGAAGAGTTGATTCAAATAGCTATTAAATCATTAGGATTGGATGAGCTAGCACCATTTGATGCCAATAATAAAATTATAGAATACAAACTAAAAAATGCCAATAATGAAAAATTGATTGGCATGAATTTACGTAGTTTTGCCAATGAAACTGCCAGTGAAAGTCCAGCTCCTGGAGGTGGTTCAATCAGTGCTTACGTGGGTAGTTTAGGCGCATCATTAGGAACAATGGTTGCTAATCTTTCAGCTGGCAAACGCGGTTGGGAAGAACAAGTTCAATACTTTAGTGAATGGGCCGATAAGGGTCAAATGATTAAAGATAAATTGCTGAAAGCAGTGGATGAAGATACCCATGCTTTTAACCAAATTATGCTAGGTTTTGGATTGCCAAAGGCAACGGAAGAAGAAAAAGCAGCAAGAGCATTAGCTATAGAAAATGCAACAAAATATGCTTGTGAAGTTCCTTTTAAAGTAATGCAAACTGCTTCAGAATCCTTGAATTTATTAGGCGCAATGATTGAAAAAGGAAACCAAAATTCTGTAACTGATGCTGGTGTTGGCGTGCTTTGTGTAAAAACTGCGGTAAGAGGCGCCTATTTTAACGTAATGGTAAATGCCAAAGATTTAAAAGACAGATCATTTGCTGAAAACCTTATTGCTGAAGCAAAAAATTTATTGGCAAACAACCATGCAAAAGCAGATGAATTATTGACAAAAGTAGAAGCAGCTATTGCTTAAAAAAATAATGAAATCACTGACAACAAAAGCATTTTCGATATTATTAATGATTG
>CAMCQX010000145.1 GCA_945876985.1 Chitinophaga pinensis | reverse complement strand
CGTAAAATGGATTTGAAAGAACATTTTATATTTTGGACCACCAAAATTGTTTATGTCTTTTTGTTTTTATTATTACCTTTTTATCTTGCTGGCGTTGTAAAAACTTTGGTTGGTTATTCTATCGTAGTATTTGTAACTGGTTTAGTAATAGCCATTGTATTCCAATTGGCACATATTGTAGAAGACATGCCTTTTATTGATACTAATGGTTCATCTCATAAAATTGAAACAGAATGGGCCATTCACCAAATTAATACCACTGCTAATTTTGCAACCAAAAGTAAAACCATGACATGGTTCATGGGTGGATTAAACTTTCAAGTGGAACATCATTTGTTCCCAAAAATTAGTCATGTTCACTATCCTCAAATTCACAAAATAGTAAAACAAGCTTGTAAAGAATTTGATGTAAAATATCGTGAATTTCCAACTGTAATAAGCGCAGTACAATCACATTTGCTACATTTAAAAGCTATGGGAGTAGCATAAAAATATTGAAATAAAAAAGCCATTCGTTGATTACGAGTGGCTTTTTTTTTATTTTTTATTATAAACTTCATACAATTTTTTCCATAAAAAAACCAATTCTGAAACAGAATTGGTTTTTAAATATATGTTTAAATTTATTGTAAACTATAGATTACCTGCTACCGCTTTTTGAACTAAATCAGCAGCTTCTTTTAATACAATTGCAGAGTAAACTTTCAATCCACTTTCATCTATTAATAATTTAGCAGCTTCGGCATTTGTTCCTTGTAAACGAACAATAATTGGAACAGGAATATTACCAATCGATTTATAAGCATCAACAACACCTTGAGCAACTCTATCGCAACGAACAATTCCACCAAAAATATTGATCAAAATAGCTTTTACATTTGGATCTTTTAAAATAATACGGAAACCCGCTTCTACAGTTGTTGCATTAGCACTTCCACCTACATCTAAAAAATTTGCAGGATCACCACCACTTAATTTAATAATATCCATTGTAGCCATTGCTAATCCGGCACCATTTACCATGCAACCAACGTTTCCATCCAATTTCACATAGTTCAAATCATGTTTTTTAGCTTCTACTTCAGTAGGATCTTCTTCAGCAGTATCACGCATTGCTGCGTAATCAGGATGACGGTATAATGCATTGTCGTCAATATCAACTTTTCCATCTACTGCAATTATTTTATTGTCGCTGGTTTTTAAAACTGGATTTATTTCAAACATGGCAGCATCAGAATTTGAATATGCTTTATATAATGCAGTAACAAATTTTACCATTTGCTTAAATGCCTCCCCTTCGCAACCCAAAGTAAAAGCAATTTTACGCGCTTGAAAAGCTTGTAAACCTACTTTAGGATCAATGGTTTCTTTGTGTATTAAATGAGGAGTATGTTCAGCAACATGCTCAATGTCCATTCCACCTTCGGTACTGTAAACAATAATATTTTTACTTTGTCCTCTATCTAACATTACACTCATGTAATATTCTTTAGGTTCGCTATCGCCAGGATAATATACATCTTGAGCAACTAAAACTTTACTTACCAATTTACCTTTTGGCCCAGTTTGAATAGTCACTAATGTACCTCCAATTAAATTACTAGTAATTTCTTTGGCTTTATCAGCATTTTTTGCAACGGCAACTCCACGTTGTTCTTTACCAATGATGCTTCCTTTGCCACGTCCACCAGCATGTATTTGAGCTTTTATAACTACATAATCGCTTCCGTATTGTTCTTTTAATTTAAGTGCAGCTGTGTATGCTTCATCTGCTGTTTCAGCAACTATGCCTTCTTGCACAGCAACTCCAAACGATTTTAAAATTTGTTTAGCTTGGTATTCGTGTATGTTCATTTTATTTTAAATGATGGTTATTTATTGGGCACGAAAATAGCAGATATACTTAATTAGACAATTAAAATATTTAGCATATTTTGTGTTAAATATTAGCTTTTATATCAAACAAAAAGCCATTCGTTTTGAAAACGAATGGCTTTTTTGTTTTATAATTTTATAATTTGTTGCAAATACGTTTCATACAACGTATCTACCTAATTGCTCCTTGAAATAAAGGATTGCTAAACATTTTAGCAAATTCCATGTCACTTTTTGCCATGTTTCTTACTTCGCTGTTAGCGCCAATTGCTTTAATTAAGTTAGCAGCTACATCATCAGCATTGTTAGAACGTGCAGCAGCAACTGCTCTTAAATAATAATGATTCCATTTTAATTCATCAGGATTCAAACCATCAATTGTAGCTTTACAAGCAGCAGCATTTCCGTTTAACAAAAGTGCTAAGGCAGTATTAAAATCATTTATTTTACTGTTGGTAAATGATGAAACAGCTTCAACATAATTACCATTTTTTACAGCTAATAAACCTAAATTGTAACTTACGTCTGCACCTTTAGTTCCTGCCATGTTATAATATTTAATTGCTTCAGCATAGTTTCCTGTTAATTTATAAACTACACCATAATTAGCTAATAAAGTTGGATTTTCTGGACTTAAAACTAAAGCTTTATCTAAATTAGTTTTTGCAGCGGTAAAATCATTTTGTTGAATAGCCACAACAGCTAAATTGTTATAACTTCTCCAATCTTCACTATTGATAGCATTATAAGCATTGAAAACTTCTTGTTTTTTAGTTAAATCAGTAGAAACTACAGCTAAATGAAATAATTCTTTTGGAGATAATTTATCGTACATACCATAAAAAGTAAGCAATTCCGCGTCAGTTTTCATTGGACTTGCACCTTTAATGATTAATTCCGATTTACGTAAACTTGGTAAAACGCTAACTTTTGCTTTTTCCCAAACTTTAGGAAAATTACGTCTTAATAAGCCTTCTCTTTCTTCATCGCTAATTCCTTTGTTTCGTAAAACTTCAAGAATTGCATCTTTTTCTTTATAATCACTTGAAATAATTGCTTTTTCAAAACCTAACCAATCTTCAGCACTGCTATAACCACGTGTAAAGTTTTCATCATTCACTTCAGTAAAACCTAGTTTTCTTAATTCTTTTTTGAAGAATTTGAAAGTAGATTCTTCTCTACCTTTCGATAAATTTGTGTTTCTATCTAATTCACCATCTGGAGATGCATAAGCATTAATGGCAATTCCTCTTGCTACAAAATTTGTATCAGCTTTTAACAAAAGGCCTAAAGCTTTTATTTGAGCTTTATTACTTAAGTTTTTACCAGCTGAAAATTTTGGATTAAATTTATCATTATCTAAAGGAAAATAAATATTGATTGATTTGTTTACTAATTCAACTTTGTAATCATCGCTAGTAAAAATTGTTTGATCGTTATTATTCAACAACAATGGAGTAACAATAGTACCTTCAGCTAATGCACCAACTGTGATAGGAACTTCTTTTCCTAAAGCAGTAAATTTTGGCATTAATTGCGCACGTTTCATATTTGGTGTGTAAGCTATTTTAGTGCTATATGAAACTTTTCCACCCATTTTAGTGTCAACTGTTTGATCTGCACTAACTTTTGCTTTTGTACCTTTTATTGTTGTTTCCTTTAAATTTATTACTGTTCCATCTTCGCACTTTAAATATGGAGAAAATGTAATAATTGTTTTAGGATTAATAGATTTAGCAGGAACATTTGCGTTAATAATAATTTCTACACTGTCTCCTTTTAATTCCAATGGATTTGGAGTTACTGTGTAATTGTTTTTTGTAAAGTTGTTTTTTACGCTACATGCAGCTATTAAGCTAATGCAAGAAGCAGTAAAAATAACTTGTTTCATATGTCTCATATTATTTTATAGTTTTGTTGCAGCAATTATAATTATTTTTGTTCAAAAAAAATCAATTAAAATATTTATGTATTTAGTTAAAATAAAAGGAGTTGCAAAAATTCCAGATTATTTACAAATAAGAGATGACAACTTTACTCTTGTTTGTTATACCAGAACCGATAGGCCTGAAAAGGCTTTAGAGAGATGTGGCCTTGGTTTAGAAATAGAAAAAATTAAAGAATTAATGCATAAAGTTCCATTTGGTCAGGTTACTCCATTTGAATTATAAATAAAAAAAATACATAAAATTGTTAAATATGAATAAATCTGTAATTATTAACTTAAAAAATGTAAGTGTTTTTCAGCAAAACACTTTAATCCTTTCCAATGTAAATATTGAAATTTTAGCATCAGAATTTATTTATTTAATTGGGCAAACAGGAAGTGGTAAATCAACTTTGTTAAAAACAATTTATGCCGAACTAGCATTAAACAAGGGAGAAGGTAAAGTAGCCGAGTTTAATTTACACCAACTTAAAGATAATCAAATTCCATATTTACGCAGGAAAATTGGAATTGTATTCCAAGATTTTCAATTACTGACTGATAGGAGTGTTTATGAAAATTTATATTTTGTGCTAAAAGCCACAGATTGGAAGAACAAAGCTGAAATGGATTCTAGGATCAATGAAGTTTTGGAAATGGTTGGACTAGATACAAAAAGCTTTAAAATGCCTTTTGAATTAAGTGGTGGCGAACAACAACGTTTAGTAATTGCAAGGGCATTATTAAATAAACCAGCAGTAATTTTAGCCGATGAACCAACAGGAAATTTAGATCCTGAAACTAGCAATGGAATTATGGAACTATTGCATAAAATTGCTAAAAGCGGAACAGCCATTTTAATGGCAACTCATGATTATAGATTAATAACCAAGTTTCAAGGAAGAATTATTAAATGCGAAAAAGGTTCAATTAATGAATTGGCTACCATTGAAGAAAAGTCAATGGGCAACTAGTTTTAGGCAGCTGGCTTTTGGCAGCCAGCATTTTTTCATTCAATTGTAAACTTTAATCAAAATATTTGGCTAGAAGCTATTTGCTAAAAGCCAGCAGCAAAAGATGGAATTAAACTACAAAAAATACGGTAACTCTCCTGAAACCTTAATTATTATTCATGGTTTTTTAGGTTCGTTAGATAATTGGCATACCCTGGCATCTGAATTTGGAAACCACTTTTCTGTTTACACCATTGACATGCGAAACCATGGAAAATCGCCACATACCGAGCACCATACTATTGAATTAATGGTAAATGATTTGGCAGCTTTTATGGACGAACATCAAATAAAATCTGCAAATATTTTG
>CAMCQX010000144.1 GCA_945876985.1 Chitinophaga pinensis | reverse complement strand
TGGTGAACGCAAACCAGTAATGGTTCCAATACTTTTAAAAGTTTTCGGATTTATTATTTCAATTTTCCCCGAATTATTAATTACCAAATAAGCTTGGTCGTTTATAATATTCATTGACTGAAATACATCGCCTAAGTTCCTGTTATTTGCTGACTGAAACACATTGTCTAAGCGTTGTTTCAAGCCATTATTTATAAAACCAAGTTCGGCATTTCCTTGCATATAATTTCCTTCATTTACTATAAAAACTCCGCCCGAAATAGAATCAGGAATCACAGTTACATCAGGAGTTTTCGGTGCTTTATCGCATGCTGAAAACATTGCAAAGCAATAAGAAAATATAACTGTTTTAATGAAGTTCTTCAATGATTTGATGTTAATGAATTACAATTTTTTGATGAATAGTTTGCTTGTTTTGAGTAACAGTTAAAATATAAATTCCAGCTTCAAAGTTATTGGTTTCAATCAACTTTTTATCGTCTGAAATGGAATAAAAAACTTCCATACCTAGATTATTTACCAAACTAATTTGCGCATTATTTTTCAAATTATTCAGCGTTATATTTTCACCCATTTTCACCGGATTTGGATAAACAGATAATGCAGTTTCTTCCATTTCCAAAACATTGGTTCCATACAATTGATTGATTACTCCAACAGCATCTAAATCGAAGCCACTGGCCGCAAAAGGAGTTGGCCAAGGATCAATAATTTTTCTTCCGTCTTTGTCTCGTGCTGGGTATTGCGCATCTTTATTTCCAACTACGTCAATGAGTTTTACATGTGTAATTTTACCAATGTTTACAGACGATAAAGGAGCAAAAATGTTTAAGTCGAAAGGTGTTCCGTAACCGCCAATATATTTACCTGCCAATCCATCTATTAAACTAACATTTGAACCATCAAAATTTCCTTTTTGTACTGTTGAATCTAATAAGCATTGCGAGGGAAAACGAACATAATTAACTCCATCGCTACTTACTTCAACAAATGCTAATTCGGCATGCGAAATTCCTTGCATGTTGTTAACAATAAAACCGTTTTCAAACACACAAAAATCAGGTCCTTCCTTATCACTAATTGGATTGTCAAATTGAAGAATGGCAATACCTGAATCGCCCAAACTAATTACAGAACCATCAGCTTTTAAAGTACCGTAATATTCACTACCTACAGTTGCTTTTCCAAGCGAGGTGTCTAAGTAATTTTGCCAACCTCTGGTTACATTACAAATGGTAGCCCAACCTTTAATTATGCTGCTATCACGGTAAATGGCTTTGGTGCTTCCAAACCCAACTTGAGGATCAAATTGTGCATAGGAAAACTTGCAAAAAAGCAAGGTAATTAGGAGTATTTTATATTTCATATTGTTTTATATTTTGTTCGTCATTGCGATCACGCCAAAGCGTGAGTGGCAATCTCTTAAAATGAAACAGATTGCTTTCCCGCTTTGGCGGGACAGGCAGTGCCTCGCAATGACGTTTAAACGAAAAGCATTTTCATCATTCATACTTCATCATTCATACTTATTTTATTGTTTCACAAACTTACTATTTACAACTCCATTTTCAGTTTCAATTTGAACTATGTAAATCCCATTTTCTAAGCTGTTTATATCTATGGTTTTTTGCTTGCTTTGCAATACCATTTTACCTTGAATATCAATAATATTTATAGTGGAAAATCTTTCATTATAATCAATGTTTATTGTATTTAAACTTGGATTAGGATACACAGAAAATGTAATTGATTTTGATGTTTCTTTTACACCGGTTATTACATCATATTCAAAATTATCAATACAGAAAAAAGCGGGCGTATTCATTCCAAATTGTCCAATATCTGTTGATTCCAATTTGAATGATATACTATCAAAAAATCCTATTTTACTTAAATCAGCATAAGCCCAATCTTTTAAAATATAATCTTTACTATTGTCAGTATTTCTGTAATCAGCTAAGTAAAAAATAACACTATCTGTTATTTTAAATTGTCCTCTATAGCCATAAATTATTACTCTAAAATAATCAGCTTCATCACCACTTTTTCCTCCAAATTTTTTTGCAAAACCATCGCCATTTAGCATACTAATGTATGGATAAGTTCCATTGTTTATCCAAATGCCTTTTGCATGCATTCCAATATCAGTAGCATTAATAAATGGTGATTTAAAAATAGAATTCCCATTACTTACAGCATAATTAGCTGATTTATTATAACCTTTTCCGTTAGCAGCACTGTATAAATTTGTAAATCCTGAGGTAGTTGAATCAGTACTATTAGAAATTGCAAACCCTTTGTTCCAATAATTATACGATGGAGAAACAGAATAAGAGCTTGGGAAAAATGCTTGCCCGCTTTTATACTCTTCTGTAAATACTTTACTTCCTCGGTTCCAATAAGTTTGTCCGTATGGCAAGGTTAAGTTTTCAAATGTTGCTGTATCAGCATTTGTAATGATATGATCTACACAGAAAAAAGCAGGGGTATTCATTCCGAATTGGCTGGTATCACTGCTGCTAAGGGTAAATTTTAAACTATCTAAACTGCCCAAAGATTGTAAATTTACATAAGTCCAATCTTTAATAATATAATCTTGTGCGTTATTTGAAAATCTGAAATCAGCCAAATAAAAATCTACTTTTTCTGTCTTCATGTTTCCATTTTGATAGGCATTGATAGTAATTTTAAACCAATCGGAATCATTACCAGAATTTCCACCAAACTTTTTAGCAAAAGCATCGCCTTTTTTCATGCTTAATGCAGCATAAGTAGTGTTTGAAATATATAATCCTTGAATACTATTTTGCTTTAAATGTATAAATGTTTCGTTCTGTGAAACCGCGTAATTATTGCTGTTTCCAACACCTTTGTTGGCATAACTTGCATATAAATTTGAATAATCACCTGTTATGGTATCATTGGTTTTTGAATATGCCCAACCACTGGTCCAAAATCCACCATAACTGATGTCGTAATTGTTTTTAAAATCGCACGAACCACTGCTAAATTTGGAATCAAAATTTCCATTGGAAGGAATTTTATAATCGTTTGCACCTTGCAGCGTAATGTCTTCAAAATTGGAAGTGTATTGCGCATTTGATGCAATTGAAAACAAGGTTGCAAATGCAATTGCGAAAGCAAATGGGAAAAATTTATTTTTCATAATTATAGTTTATTTTTTAGTAATTGAATATTGTATGGTTAATTGAAAATTCCTTAAAGGCATTGGCCTGTCGGGCATTATTAAGTAATTTTTGTTCCAAATATTATTGATGCCAAATTGGAGCGAAAGATTGTTTTGCTTGTTAAACTCAAAGCTTTTTGAAACCACTAAATTTCCAATTTCAAAATCATTGTTCCACTCGCTTAAATCCGATTTGGTAAAGCTAACTCCGGTATAAATATGGTTGTATTTTAGGGTAAAACTGCTATAATTATAATACAAATTGATGACGTGTTTGATACGAGGCGTAAATATTAATGGCAAGTTGTTTTGATTATCAATAGCAGTTAAAAAACTTCCTAAATAATTGAATTGAAAATTAGCATTTTTTGAAAATTGGTAGTTGCTTTTTGCAATGATTTCAATTCCCTTAGCACTTACATTTCCAATATTTATTGGTGAAAAAACTGCTACATTGATTGGAATCCATTGAATATAATTTTCGGTGTTTCGGTAAAACATGGAGAAGGTAAAATCAAATAAAAATTGCTCCTTTTTTTGATTGAAGTTCAAAGCACAATCACTGCTCCAACCTTGTTCCGATTGCAAGTTTATATTGCCACCGTTTTTCCAATACAAATCGTTAAAAGTTGGTAAGCGATAAGTTCGAGCCACGTTTGCTTTCAATAGCATATTTTTAAACAATGTTTTTTGTAAAAAATAGCTTGGCATTATTGGAATAAAACGTTCGTTTACCAATTCTTTTCTTAATCCAAATTGCTGTAAAAACTGGTGCTTTTTGTTTTGATATTTATAATAAACAAATCCTGAAAAGCGGTTCTGATTCACTGCTTTTTCATAACCATCTACTTTGGCAAAAGCCAACCAATCAATTACACCAATATGAATGCTATTATTTTCATTGAAATGAATGTTTTTTTCAGCCGATAAATTATAAGTATAGCTTCTACTAAACGATTTTGGAATATCGTTGCTTTCATAAAAAAGCTCATCATAAAAATAAGAAATTTTTATTTCATTATTTCCTCTTAAAGTCTTGTTATTCCAAGTAATGGCAGCTCTCAAGTTTTTGTCTTTTTGGATGGCATTATTAGCAATTGCCGATAAATTTGGAGCAATTTGTTTGTTATTTTCTCCATACCAAACCAAACCTGTAAATAAAGTTTTGGCATTTTTTTGAAACGATAAAACTTGTTGAAATCCGTTCGTGTTTAAACTGGCATTTTTTTGAAAATAAGTATTGTTTTTATATTCATATTCAAAATTATTATTGCCAAAATTATGATAAACTTTGGTGCTTGAAAATAATCGCTTATGGTTATAGCTTATTTTGATGGCATTTTGAAACACCCCATAATCAAAAGCACTAGCTAATAATTCTACTTTAGGTTTTTGTTGCGAAGCAATAGCGCTATTTATAAACAGCAAACCGGCCATGGCACCACTTCCCCATATGCCTCCATTTCCTCCATATTGCAACGAAATTTCATCACTAAAAAAAACTGGAATGGAGCTAAAATCTATTTGCCCATTCATGGGATTTTGAATATTTATTCCGTTCCAAATTACTGGTGTATGATAGGCGTTACTTCCCCTAAAACTAGCTGTAGCCAAACTACCCGAACCATAATTACGAATAAAAATAGGGGTGTTTTCTTGCAACACTTCTGCCATGGAGTTTCCTTGTCGGCTTAATAATTCTGGTGTAGAAATGGTTTGAATTACACTGGCGTTATTTAAATGATTTGAGCGTAAACTTTTAATAAAAACAGGTTGTAGTTTAAGTGCAGAATCAGCTTGCTTATTTTGGCCTAAAGCCAAAACCGCAATCAAGTTCATTACCAAAGCACAACTATATTTTTTCATTTTATTCAAATAAATATTGTTGTAGCTAACGACAATTTGAAATTGCTTAATACAATTCAACCAGCGTTAAAGTAATGATACCGATAAATAAAACTTTTA
>CAMCQX010000143.1 GCA_945876985.1 Chitinophaga pinensis | reverse complement strand
CAAAAGCTGTAAATGCTTTAAGTTCTTCATTTAAAGTACAATCATACCGCGATGGAAAAACAAAAGCTTCTGAATTTGAAAAAGGTGTTTTAATTCAAGATCATAAAATTACAAGTACCATGGAGCCAGATGGTACTTTAATTCAATTTATTGCTGATAACTCAATTTTTAAAAATTACCATTATATCAACGAATTTATTGTCAATCAAATTTGGAATTATACTTATCTAAATGCAGGTTTAACCATTAATTTTAACGGTGAAAAATACCTTTCAAAAAACGGATTATTAGATTTACTCAAACGTAAAACCAGTGAAGAGGAATTGCGTTACCCAATTATTCATTTAAAAAGTGAAGACATTGAATTGGCTTTTTCACACGAAAATCAATATGGTGAAGAATATTATTCATTTGTAAACGGCCAACATACTACCATGGGCGGAACGCATTTGAATTATTTTAAAGAAGCTTATGCCAAAACATTGCGTGAGTTTTTTAAACGTGAATTCGATTTGAGTGACATGCGTCAAAGTATTATTGCAGCTATTAGTGTAAGGATTCAAGAACCAGTTTTTGAAAGTCAAACTAAAACCAAATTGGGAAGTACTTCTATTTTTCCTGATGGGCCTAGTTTAAAGCAATTTATAGTTGATTATGTAAAAAAAGTATTGGATGATTTTTTACATAAACATCCTGAAACTGCTGATGCAATTCTGAAAAGAATTATGCAAAGTGAAAGGGAAAGAAAAGAAATTGCTGGAGTTAGAAAAATAGCAAATGAACGCGCTAAAAAAGCAAATTTACATAACAAAAAATTACGCGATTGCAGGCTGCATTATAACGATAACAATACCGATAAAAAGTTTGACACTACACTATTTATTACCGAAGGTGATAGTGCAAGTGGAAGTATTACCAAAAGCCGAAATGTAGAATTACAAGCAGTGTTTAGTTTGCGTGGAAAACCGCTTAATTGCTATGGTTTAACCAAAAAAGTAGTGTATGAAAACGAAGAGTTTAATTTGTTGCAACATGCATTAAACATTGAAGAAGGAATTGACGATTTGCGTTATAACCAAATTGTAATTGCTACCGATGCCGATGTGGATGGAATGCATATTCGTTTGTTAATTATGACTTTCTTTTTGCAGTTTTTTCCTGATTTAGTTAAAAACGGACATTTATATATTTTGGAAACACCATTGTTTAGGGTTAGGAACAAGCAAAAAACATTTTACTGTTATAGCGAAACCGAAAAACAAAATGCCATTCATGAACTTAAAGGAAGACCCGAAATTACTCGATTTAAAGGATTAGGAGAAATTAGTCCTGATGAATTTGGTTTGTTCATTGGCAGCGATATGCGTTTAAAACCAGTGTTGTTAAACCAAGATATTACCATTCAAAAATTATTGGAATATTACATGGGTAAAAACACCATGGACAGACAAGCATTTATTATCAATAACCTTCGAATAGAAAAAGACATCATCATTTCAGAAATTGATGAAGAATTAGGGGAGATGGTTTAACTTCCGTCAGACGATTGAGCAAGGACAGAGCTTTGGCAAGGCGTCAGACGGTTTTTTTGAAATTTATGGTATTAAATTATAACTACTTGATTTAAAACAGCGCAATTAGATACCTTATCACAATAAAAACAAATGCCAATAAAAACATAAAAATTGAAATTTTATTTATTTTATGCATCACTTTCAAGTTAAAGTTTGCTGTTTTATTAGCTTCATCTTTTTTCCAAAATGTTAAATAGCTTATTATTTTCTTTATCATCATTTAAGTATTAAAATTATTATTATTTTTTATTCTTTAAATAGGCAACTGCCATTCTTAATTGGTCGTAGGTAACTTCATCAGGTAATTCAGCTTTTAATTCACCAAATCTCTCTTTGCCTTCTGCAATTAATTTTTCTACCAATTGTATTGTTTCTTGGCTAACAAAATCAAGTGCATCAAGCTCACCTAAATCTACGTAATGAGCCAAATGTCCACCAATTGTTGAAGATGCCATTCCCCTGAATGCAGCAATTTCTTCAATGGTTTTTCCTTCTTTATATAATTTAAAGCTTTCTTCTTTTGAGTTTACTTTTACTGCTTTTTGTGCAGCGGAAATGGTAACATCTACAGGTTTATCAATGGCATTGATGCTTAAATCAAAAGTACCTAATGCGGCAGTTTCTATGTCATGAATTCGCTTCCAAGTAAACGATTTTACTTTTTGTAAATTGGTAATAAATTGTTTGGTTTTTGCTTTTGCTTTTAAATTATTTTCTAAGCTTTGCAAAGGTTTAAAAGCATCGTCTAATACTTTTTGCGCAAAATATGTTTTAGCACTTTTTACTCGTTCGCTCAAAAGATTTTCATCAATGGGCATTTGTTTAATAATTTGCTCTATTTTTATTTTAAATTTATCAGCTACAATTCTATGCTCGTTTAAATTTCTAATCATAGCCGACAAATGTTGCAAGGTTTCTTCTTTATCAGGAATTTGTTTGGTAGCAGTATAAGCCTCAAATAAAGTATATTCTTTTACCACTTTTCGTAAATCAAAAGTTTTATATAATTGCGATAAACTGAATTCAAATTTAGCATCTTCCAAGCCATCCATTAACTTTTGCTCACTCGATTGTTTCAATGAAAATTGAACAATGCGTTCATCACTTAAAATGCTATTTTGGTAAATTCTACTCAATAAAGTTAGTCCATCAAAAGTACGGCATCTACTCAAAGCCACATAAACTTGGCCGGCAGCAAATGAAGCACCCGCATCAATTGCCAATTTATCAAATGTTAAACCTTGACTTTTATGAATGGTAATGGCCCAAGCTAACCTGATTGGAAATTGCTTAAAACTACCAATTTCTTCTTCTTCTATTTGATTTTCGTCTCGGTTTAAATTATAACGAATATTTTTCCAAGTTTCCTTTTCAATTTTTAGTTCATTACCCTCTTCAAATTCAACTATAATTTCATCTTTAGCAATTCGTTTTATTTTGGCAAGTTTTCCATTGAAATAGCGTTTTTCCAAATCGTTTTTTATAAACATAATTTGGGCGCCTTCTTTCAAATTCAATGCTTTTTCGGCTGGTAACGCTTTTTCGTTAAAATCGCCATTTATTTCACCTTCAAATACCATTGCTTCCGATTCTATTTCGGCCAACTTTTGTTGGTTCATATTGTCGGCAGTGCGGTTATGTGTAGTTAATGTAATTAAGCCATCTTGGTATCTTGCAGCTTCGGGATCATAACGTTCTTGAAGTAATTCAAAATCGTAATCATCCATGTTATTATGTCTTATATTATTCAGTAAATTAATAAAACGCTCTTCTTTTTGACGGTAAATTTTATTCAGTTCTAAATGCGCAGGATTTAATTGTTTGTATACTTCTGAACTAAAAAAGAATGGACTTTTATAATATTGACTCATCAATGTCCATTCATTTTCACTGGTTACCGGAGGCAATTGAAACATATCGCCAATTAATAAAACTTGTACGCCACCAAATGGTAATTGACTTCGCCTATAATACTTTAAGGTTTCGTCAATACAATCAAGCATATCGGCTCTTAACATACTTACTTCATCTATGATAAGCATGTCGAGTTCTAGGAGTAAATCTATTTTTTCACGGTTAAACTTTACATTTTTAAAATGAGTAAATTTATTTACACATTCTACTTGTCCAAATCCATGGTTTGCATCTTTTATAAAAGGAAGAAATGGTAATTGAAAAAAGGAATGCATGGTAACTCCGCCAGCATTGATAGCTGCTACACCAGTTGGCGCAACTACCACTAAACGTTTGTTACAAGTATTTTGAATATGTTTTAAAAAGGTAGTTTTTCCTGTTCCAGCTTTGCCAGTTAAAAACAAACTAATATTGGTGTTTTTTACTAAATCACTGGCAAGGTTAAAAGTTATATTGTCATTATCAGTTGATTCAATTACACTCATAGATGGCAATGATACTATTAAAAGAGAAGAAGATTTTTTTTATTTACTGATAAAAATCCAAGCATCTGAATTCTCGTTTTCATCGATTGAATTTAACTCAAAAGTAGCTTTGTCAAAATCATTCATTTTTGTATAGGTTACAAAATATTTCAAGTGTTTTGATTTAGCCCTAGGATTTATAATTACCTCTGAATTTATAAATCCTTCTCTACTTAATTCTTCTGATAAATTTATTGCGTAATTTTCATTTTTAAAAGCACCAGCTATGATATAATAAGTATTTGGCTGAACTAAATTTGTTGGAATTGAAGTAAAGTTCTCAATTTCAGTTATGGTTGAATCTAAAGCAATAATTGTAGTTGAATCTATGACTATTTCATGAGTTGAATTTTCTAAACAAAATAAACTATCGAACAAATTAAATTCAATGATGTTTGAATTTACAGGAAATAATTCAGTGTTAAATTTTACTGTTTTTTCAGTATTTTCAGGATTATAAACTGCTAATAATTCCGTTAAACTTTTTTTATATATTGTAATTTTATTATTTGAATTTTCATCAGAATTATTTTCATCAAAAATTGATTTTATTTTTATTCCTAAATTCAATTCATCAAATTTATTTCTAATTGGTGTTAAATTTCCTTCTTGTAAAAATATATATGCGTTTAATCCTAAAATCAATACTAAAAAGGTTCCAATAGCAGTAAAAGTTAAACCATTTCTACTTCTTCTTGGTCTTTTGTTTTTTAATGATTCAGGTTTTTTTTTCGAATTTTGATTTTCAACACCTAAATTTAAAATATTTGTTTTTTTATCAGTTACATTGTTTTTTTTCAAAATATCTTCATTTTGAATAATTTTGGTTGTTTTTAATGTACTCGCCTGATTTAATTTTATTGGAGCTAAACCAAATGAATGGTTTAAAAAGTTAGCATTTTTTTCTGGGGTAAATAATAAATTACCAGAAGCATTAAGTGTGAAATTACCTAAACCTTCTATTTGAAACTGGCTTTTGCTTTTCAATGATTGATTGAAATTGTTAGTTTCAATGTCTAGAATTTTTACTGCATCAACATAATCAATTTTTAAATAATCGGCTATATGAGAAGCTAGCAAACCATCGTTAATTAATAATTGAGCATTAAAAGTAATATGCTTCGAAGGTGGAACGATAACCATAGAAACCGGATCAATAACTGCACTTTCTTGGTGCGCTATGAATCCCCCTATGCCAGGAACTATTACACATT
>CAMCQX010000142.1 GCA_945876985.1 Chitinophaga pinensis | reverse complement strand
CTAGGCAATTCAACTTTTACATTATTAGAAACAATGATTGGTTTATTTGGACAATTTCCGCCCCAAATTCTTTGTACAAATTGCGGACTATCAATAAAAGGATTTCGGTTTTGCTGGTATCCATAAATCGCATTATTTCTGTTTATTTCCTTCAAACTAATTGGATCTTGATTATGCCATTTTACCATTAAATCTATTACCCATTGATCGTATACTGGGAAAGAATTACCTGCTAAAATTTCATTGGCATTGCCATAATTTTGCCAGCCGGCAATTAAATTTTCGTAGCGTGTGGCCATATAAAAATAAGTCCTTGCTAAGTCGCCTTTGTATTCATCAATAGGTTCAAAAACAATTCCTGAATAACCTGGAAAAGTATTTGTGCCTAATTTTCCACCTTGCAAAGAAGTAAAAGTTGCAATTGAAACCTCACCATAAGGATAATTATTTCTTTCCCCATTTACTTTTCCATCAGTTGGATAAATATGAAACATATCGCTTACCATTGGCGATGCACTACCAAACCAACTTTGCGGAAAACTATGTTCGCGATTATAGCAATCACTTTCTTTTGAATAACTACCACACTGATTGGTTCCAAATGTAAAATCGTAAGGAGTTACTCCACAAATATTAGTAGAATAAATATCCCAAACTTTGCCATTATAAAAATTATCGGTGCTGCTATAAGTATTCCATAAACCACTGTAAGAAGTAACTGAATGTCCAGAAATTTTATTTTACAAAGATGTTTTTAATTCGGCTCCATTTAAATCAGTTGTTGAACTATAATAATTACCATTTGCAGTTGGAATATTCCAATTGGTTGAAACTCCGCTTACAGCTATATTTATTTCATTTGCACCAATGCTTTTTATATTTATAGCTCCACTTACATTTCCAATTACTAATGGAGATAATCTTACAAAAATTGTAGTATTTGTTAATATTCCACTGTCAATATTTAATAAAATTGGATTACTTGTATATTGACTTACACAATTTGTAGCAATCTCAAATGAAGCAGTTGGCGTAATTATTACCTCGTTGGTTAAACCGCTTCCACTAATGGTAAATTTTTGTGCAGCTGTTGCTAAATTAATAACACAATTACCAAAACTTGGCAATGAAGAAACGCTGCAAGTAAGGTTTTGAGCAAATAAATAAGAGGGAGCAATGGCAATCATTGCTAAAATGAATCTTTTCAAATTTTTAAATAATAAGTTTGTAAAGGTATTGACTAATCAGTATTAAATAGTGGTATTTTTTAAAAATTACTCTCCCCTAATTTTATACTTCAGTTCTTGAAGTTTTGTTTCAAAATAATTGGATTCACGCAACTTAAACCAAGTTGGTTTATTATAGAATTTCGGATTCAAAAAAACGTTCACATAAACAGCTCCATTTTCATAACTATTTCCGTACCAATTATTGGCTAAATAATCACGTTGAGGTTTAGTAAATTCAGCATTTACGTTAGATTGTAACAAAGCTGGAATGGTGTCTAAATTCAAGTCATTTAAGGAAGAAATTTTCAAGCCTTTTTCCATATTTAAATAACGAATA
Organism: Chitinophaga pinensis; assembly: GCA_945876985.1. GTDB lineage: Bacteria > Bacteroidota > Bacteroidia > UKL13-3 > UKL13-3 > JAAFJM01. The sequence continues at coordinate 3,683 of CAMCQX010000142.1, read as the reverse complement.
GCAGCACTAGAACTAATGGGTGCATATGAATAAAATGAAACACTATCAAAGTCGGTTTTTACTTGTTGTTCCAGCTTAAAAAAGTTGCGGTATTGAAGGTTTGTATCAGCAATTACTTTACCTGGATAATACATAAAATTGCCAAAAAGCAAACTTGTAAATACCATTCCAATGACCCATTTTATGTTTTTCTGATTGCATGACTGAAGCAATAAAATAACAAGCATAAACTGGCTGATCATAAAATATCGGTGTCCAATGGTATTGTATAAAAATACTGCCATGCAAATGCTATTTACCACTAAAATGATGAGGCTGTATATCAATAATTCTTTGTTCAGTTTTTGCTTGAAAGCAAAATAAGCAAGCAAAACATAAACCGTTAACATGCCATTATCAACTAAACGCCAAAAAATTAAAAATATACTTTGAGCAAATTGACTAGTACCTTTTATGTTATTATGTTCGGTGTAATTAGGCGAAAGAAAAGCCCAACCAAAATGATTTTGATGTATAAATAACCATATAATTAAAGTGGAAATTGCAGGTAAAAAAAGAAGTAATCCATTGGTAATAAAAGTTGAAAAGGTGTTTTTATTTTTATATGCTTCGTAACAATAAATGAACCCAAAAGCCAAAAGGAAAAAATTAGCTTGTAAGTGTGTTAATTCCATGAGAATGCTACACAAAACAAAAGCTTTAATGTTATTTTTTAATAAATAATAAAAACACAATAACACCAATAAATAAAACATAGGCGTATTCAATAACAATGCTTGTTGCGCAACAAAAATGGAATACATTCCAGCCAATAAAGTAGCAATATTTGCCTTGGTTTCATGGGTATAAATCAATGCTATTTTGCGTGTAACCATTAAGATAAAGTAGCAAATTATTATAATTACTGCATGACTAATCCAAAGTGATTTGCCTAAAACAAACCAAATACAAGCCAATAAATAAGGAAACAATGTTGGATGACCAGGGTCAAAATTAGCCGGATACCAAATGGTTTTTAAATTGTTTTCGTAAATATTCAAAGCTGCTCTAGCTGAAGATGTAACAGCATCACCATGAAAAGGATCGTTTTTTACAATGAAAAACAACGCTAATTGCAAAGCAGCAATTAGAAATAAAATATATTTGTTAAAAAATTTCTCCATTTAATTTTTACTATCAATTATAACCTGTAAAATAATAATTTCGCAAGGTGATAAAAACACTACAACAATATAAAAATTTAAGCATATTTATTGTTGCTATTCATTTAGTTTACTTTTTAATAGCAATTTTCTTTGGTGGAATTTTTACCATTGATTCACCAGGATATTTATTTCAAGCCAATAATTTGGTTCAATTTCATAGCGTTTATGCAGGTGATTATACCATAAATTTATTGCCTGATTATTTTGCCTTTCGTCCGCCTTTGTATGCAGTTTTTATAATCGTTTGCAAGTTTTTTGTCAATTTAAATTACAGTGTTTTATTCATTCAAAATGTATTGGCAATTATTATGTTGTTTTACGTTATACATTGGCTCGTTCAATTAGAAGTAAAAACTAAAGTTTTAAACACAATCATTCCAATTTATTTGGTGTTTTATCCAGCACATTTTGTGTATGCCAATACCTTAATGAGCGATACTATTTTTGAAGTATTCACATTTGCCTTGTTTTACCAAACTTATCGCTTTTATCAATCACCAAATTTAAAAAAAGCATTGTTCATTGGCTTTATTATAGCGCTTTCGTTACTCACTAAACCCGTAAGTATATTAATTGGTTTATTGGTTTGTATGGTGTTATTATTTGTAAAAAATTACAATAAAATTTACATCGCTTATGCTTTAATATTGCCTCTCATTGCCTATTTAAGTTTTGGCTTTGCAGTAAAAAAAGAAACAGGATATTTTCAATTTACCAGCATGAAATCGTTTGTAGCAGTAAGGTGTTTGGTTAAATATTCCGCTTCCAATGCGTATGGAGCAGATTATGCCGATAGCCTTTGTACAGCAATGGTTAATGTTGCAGATGCGCAAGTTTCCATTGCAAAAAGATTTGAATATTTAGATAGCTCTTGTAATACATTTATTTTAAATCATAAGCTGGCATTTTTAAAAGTTTATACCAAAGGATGTATCACTTTTATGTTTGATCCTGGTCGTTACGATTTGTATAAATTATTCAATGCCAATGACGACAATGCACTTGGCATGTATCAAACTTTACAGCAATTTGGAATAAAAGCCATGCTAAAATTTTTGTTTGGATTAAACTTTTTAGGATTAATTGCTTTGGCATTTTTAGCCATTTGGAATGTCATTGTTGTTATTGTATTTATACTTTTTTTACTCAAAACGAATTATTCTATTATCCTAAAAATATTGATAGCAGTTTTTGTGTTTTATTTCTTGTTAACTACTGGTGTATTGGGCGTTTCACGATACAGAGTTCATATTTTCCCAATGATGTTAATGGCATTTGTATTATGGGCAAACCAATCTAAATTAATTAAAAAATATTTACATGATTAACATAAACTCTCCTGTTGAGCAACTGCATTTTGATTTATTTGAACAGAAAAAAATTCAAGTATTTTTAAAACGCGATGACTTGATACATCCTTTTATAAGTGGAAACAAATGGCGCAAACTAAAATACACTTTGCAAGATGCGATTCAAAAAAACAAAACACATTTGGTAAGTTTTGGTGGTGCTTACAGCAATCATTTGAATGCATTGGCTTGTGCTTCCGCTACATTTGGTTTTAAAGCCACCGCTTTTGTAAGAGGCGAAGTAATTTCAAATCAAATGTTGGCCTTGAATAAATTGTGGGGAATGGAGCTCATTTTTGTAGATAGAACTGCTTATAAAAACAAATTAGAACTGTTCGACAAACACTTTTCAAATGATGAAAAAGCTTACTTTATAGATGAAGGTGGAGCAGGCCCATTTGGCGCAAAAGGTTGCGAAGAAATAGTAACTGAATTAACCGAAACTTACGATAAAATATTTTGTGCTGTTGGCACAGCAACTACTTTGCAAGGAATTGCGCAAGCTATAAAAAATATAGGATTACCAAGCAAAGCAGAAGGCATTTGTGTGCTAAAAGGTGCTGAAGGAATTGATGCTCATTTGAAAGAAAATGGATTGGAAGATTACTATAAAATTCATCACCAATTTCATGAAGGTGGATATGCAAAAACCAATCCTGAATTATTTGATTTTATCAAATTATTTGCGAGCAAAACTGGTATTTTATTAGACCAAGTTTATACAGCCAAAATGATGAAGGCAGTTTTCACCTTAGCAGAGCAAGATTATTTTGAACCCAACTCCAAAATCCTTTGTGTGCATACTGGGGGATTATTGGGTTTCTTAGGGGTTTTGAAGTAAGAAAGATTATTTCATTCTACTCCCCTATCATCACTCTTTGAATTAATTGTTTGCCCGTTTCGGTTTGAATTTTTACAAAATAAATTCCAGGTTTGATGTTCGATAAATCTAATTTGGTTTCGTTATTTGATTGAGAAGTGGTTTGATTCAAAATAATTGATCCTAAAATATTGATTAAACTAATTTGTGCATTTTCATTCACTAAATCTGTTTCTATGATTAAGTAATTTTTAGCTGGATTAGGATAAATTTTTGCTTCAAAACTTTTGGTTAATAAATCATTATTAG
>CAMCQX010000141.1 GCA_945876985.1 Chitinophaga pinensis | reverse complement strand
AATGTAAAAGAAGAATTGAAACGTAAAATTAGAATCAGTGCTGGTGCATGGCAATCTATGCTAAGATTAGGAAAAGCATTTAATCCATTCCATAATTTTAAACTTTTTTTTGCTTTTATTTCTCATAAGGTTTTACGTTGGACATTAGCACCATTATCATTATTAGTTTTACTCATTGTTAATGTGCTTTTAGCTTCAAATATTAACACTATTTATGCTGTACTTTTATTTTTTCAATTAGGGTTTTATGCTTTGGCAATGCTTGGATGGTATTTTGAAAATAAACGAATAAAAGTAAAATTACTTTTTGTTCCTTACTACTTTTTTATCATGAATTTGTGCGTTTATTTAGGATTATTTAGATTTTTAAAAGGCAAACAATCTGTTTCATGGGAAAGAGCTCAAAGGGCTTAAATGTTTGAATCCTTCGAGAATAAATTTGATTGTTTTAATTTTATTAATTTTTTTTGCCTTTTATCATTATTGTAAATATTTAAAGCGGTAAAGCCAATTTATTTTCATTTTTTTGCGCCCTAATTTTTATAAAAAAAATGATTATTTTTATTGCAATTTTATTTACTCTCACCTCAGGAAGTTATATTTTTTTTAGAGCAAAATCAATTTGGTAAATTGCCAACTGGTGATAGGTTAGAAAAAATAAAAAAATCGAAAAACTATAGAGACGGTGCTTTTCAAAACCAACATTTTACCCCCGATTTAGCCGAAGGTACTTCGTATTTTGATATTTTAAAATCATTTATGAATAAACCTAAAAATACGGAACCCCCTCAAAATATTCCTTCTATAAAAACTAATTTATTCCAATTAGATTCATCAAAATCACAAATAGTTTGGTTTGGCCATTCTAGTTATTTTATAAAAACAAATGGTTTAAATATTTTAATTGATCCTGTTTTTAGTGGGAGTGCCTCACCTGTGAGTTTTTTTGGAAAAAACTTTAAAGGAAGTAATGAATATGGAGTGGAAGATTTTCCGGAGTTGGATTTTGTAATTATAACTCATGATCACTATGATCATTTGGATTATAAAACCATTTTAAAATTGAAAAGTAAAACCAAACATTTTTATACATCACTTGGAGTTGGGGCGCACTTAAATTTATGGGGAATTGATGATTCAAAAATCACTGAATTTGATTGGTGGGATTCTATTGCTGTTACTCCTGAAATAAAAATAATTGCAACTCCTGGAAGGCATTTTTCTGGAAGAAAGTTTAAAAGAAATCAATCGTTATGGGCTTCATATATTTTACAAACGCCAACTGAAAATCTATTCTTAGGAGGCGATAGTGGATTTGATACGCATTTTGAAGAAATAGGTAAAAAGTATGGTCCATTTGATTTGGCTTTATTAGAATGCGGGCAATACAACAAAATGTGGGGTTATATTCACATAATGCCAGAGCAAGTGGTGCAAGCCGCCATTGATTTAAATACTAAAGTTTTGATGCCTGTGCATTGGAGTAAATTCACATTGGCATTACATCCTTGGAACGAACCTATAAAACGAGTTACTACCAATGCAAAAGAGCGAAATGTTAAAACAACTACACCGTTAATTGGTCAAGTAATTACCATCAATGAAAACTATCCAGATAGTATTTGGTGGGAGTTTTAAATTTTTTATTTTATCAAAAATGCTTTAAATTTGAATATGATTTACGAAGTAGAAATAGACGATAGCAATGATATAGGCAAAAAAGCGCTTGCTTTTTTAAAAGGTTTAAATATTCCTACACATCAAATTCCTCAACTATTACCTGAGCAAAAAATACTACTAGAGCTTAGTTTAAAAGATATAGATGACGGGAATTTGTTGACTCACGAAGAGGCCATGAAAAATGCTGAAGAATGGCTAGACAACAAATAGTTTGGACAGCTAGAGGATTAGCTAGTTTAAATGAAATGTTATTATTTTATAAATTACAAAATGGAAATAGCATTTACAGCAGAAAATTATTGGTTCATTTAAAAAAATCTATCAAAATATTGGAGGAATTTCCATATACAGGAAAACCAACTAGTTTATATCCAATTAGGGAATTCGTATTAAGTAGGAACTCTGTTTTTTATAAATTAATGGATGAAAAAATATACATTTTATTAGTTTGGGACAACAGAATGGATTCTCAATTTTTATTGAAAAAATTGGTATAACGTATTTATAATAACTACCCATATAAAATAAAAAAGGCTAACTTTTCAGTTAGCCTTTTTATATTATAACAATTACAAATCTTATCCCTTCACCATCAAAGCCATATAGAAACCATCGTAACCACTAAATGATGGTAAAACAATTTCTTCTTTTTCCAATGTGAAGTTTGAGTGTTTTTCCAAAAATGTGGCTACTTGATGTTGGTTTTCGCTTGGCATGATGCTACAAGTTACGTATAACATTTTCCCACCAGTTTTTACCATTACATGGTATTTATCCAAAATTTCAAATTGTGTTTTCTTTATATTTTCTATAAAGTCAGCTTGCAATTTCCATTTAGCATCGGGGTTACGTTTTAAAACGCCTAATCCGCTACATGGTGCATCTATCAATAAACGGTCAGCAAAATCAGTTAATTCGGTAACTGTATTTGGTTCTATTAAACGAGCTTCTACATTGCTTACACCCGCTCTTCGTCCACGTTTTCTGAGTTCATCTAATTTCCATTGCTCCACATCCATGCTAATTAGTTTTCCTTTGCTTTGCATCAAAGCTGCAATGTGTAAAGTTTTGCCACCGGCACCTGCACAAGCATCAATTACACGCATGTTGTTACCATCTATTTGTAAAAACTGAGCCACCATTTGGCTCGAAGCATCTTGCACTTCAAAATGGCCTTCTTTAAAAAGTTCAGTTCTGAATAAATTAGTTTTATTAATGATCAATAAAGCGTCATCGTAACCAGGAATTTCTTGGGCTTCTACTTTTAAATCGGCTAAGTTTTTTATTAGTTCTCTTTTGGTGCTTTTTAAAGTATTTACCCTAATAATAAAAGGTGCCATTTGGTTCAAAGCAGTAATTTCAGTTTCCCATTGGTCGCCTAGTTCTGCTTTTCCCATTTCGTCTAACCAATCAGGAATCGACTGATTAATTTTACGAATTTCCATGGCTTCATGTCTGCGTTGCATTACTATTTGATAGTTAATTCCATCAAATTCTGGCCAATAAGGAAGTTCCACTCCTTTAATCATAAAATGAATGGCAAGAATGGCAAACATTTGATGTTGTTTCAAAGGACGCATGTCTTGGTGACCCGTTAAACAATATTGGTACAAACGAATCCAACGAACGATGTCATAAGTATTTTCTGCTATAAACGCTCTATCGCGAGCGCCCCAAGTGTGGTTATTGCGTAAGCTTTGCTCTATTACTTTATCAGCGTATTTTTTTTGATTAAATATTACGTTTAAATTATTTACCACTTCATTTACTAAAGGGCGATGTAGTTTTTGTGTCATGAAATTATTGTTTTGCTATGCAAATATGAGTATTTGCAATTTTATAAAGCGCCAAAGATAATCAAAAGCATAGCTTATTTAGTGTTGGGAAATAAAACTCATTTAAAAACTTTTCAAACTTATTCATAGGGAGATTGCTTTCCCGCTTTGGCGTGACAGGCTGTGCCTCGCCTATAAAACAACCAATCAACTTTATCAACCAATCAACTTCAATAATCTAAACAACTACATAAATTTGATTCAAGTTTCTACCATAACCATCGTAATCCAAGCCATAACCCACCACAAATTTGTTCTCAATTTCGAAACCAACATAATCAATTTCAATGTTTTCTTTTAGGGCCTCTGGCTTAAAAAGCAAGGTCATAATTTTTACACTTTCAGGCTGATGTTGCCATACCAACTCTAATATTTTTTTTACTGTAGTTCCAGTATCTACAATGTCTTCTATGATTATTACTGGTCTATTGGTAATTGAATGATTTAAGCCAATTAAAGTTGTTACTTCGCCAGTACTTTCAGTTCCTTCATAGCTTGCTAATTTAATAAATGAAATTTCGCAAGGCGCTAAAAATGATTTCATTAAATCGGAAGTAAACATAAACGAGCCATTCAATACAGAAAGGAATATGGGATTTTTACCATGATAATCAACTGTAAGTCTATTAGCTAACTCCACCACACGAGCTTGAATGGAATGATGGCTAATAAATGGTTCAAAATGTAAATCCTTTACTTGTACGTTCATAATATATAAAAAGCTTGAAATAAAATATTTGCAATGATAATGGACTCTATTCTTAATTAAAAGATGTTTGTTTACTATAAATTTTACTATTTTTGACCAATATGAAAGTGCTAACAATTGTTTCTTACCCGTTTTTGCCTGCCACCACTGGAGGCGAAATTTGCACTTTAGGATTACATAATGAGTTAGCTAAAACCAATGAAGTTACTGTTTATACGGTGGCGCCTTATGCTACAAATTTCACAAAGCCAAATTTTGAATTGATAGCAAATTTACCTTTTAAGGCAATTAGGTACATCAATATATTTGTATTTTTCAAAATACTGAAATTGATCAAAACGAAGCAAATTGATTTAGTTTTCTTTGAACAAACTTGGTACGGTTGGTTACTATTGTTATTAAAATTTTTTACCAACAAAAAAATAGTTGTTCGTGCGCATAATATTGAACATTTGCGTTTTAAAAGTATTGGTAAAACTTGGTGGAAACTACTTTATTATTATGAGAAAATAACTTATAAAGCTGCTAATCAAGTGTTTTTTTTAACGGAAGAAGACAGACAAAAAGCAATTGAAGTTTTTAAATTAAACGCTCATCAAACACAAGTAATTCCTTATGGAGTTGATATAAAATCAATGCCAGTGAAAAACGAAAATGCTGCATCTGAAATTAAATTAAGACATGAAATAAACGAAAACGATCACATCATTTTGTTTTATGGAACCATGGGCTACAAACCCAATAATGATGCGGTTTTGTATCTGATCAATAAATTACAACCCGCATTACAAAATCATCCAGATTTTTTTTATAAAATATTAGTTTGTGGTAAAAATTTACCATTTACTATTGAACAAAAAATAAAGGCTAATCCAACTATTATTTATTGCGGATTTGTGCCTGATTTAAATGAATACATTGATGCTGCAAATGTGGTTCTGAACCCAATATTAAGTGGGGGAGGTGTAAAAACAAAAGCCATTGATGCTTTAGCGAGAAATGCTAATTTAGTTTCTACCGAAACAG
>CAMCQX010000140.1 GCA_945876985.1 Chitinophaga pinensis | reverse complement strand
CTCATCCAAACAAAAAGTGCTTTACCTACAATATGAGTTTCAGGAACAAATCCCCAAAAACGACTATCCGCTGAATTATCACGGTTATCGCCCATCATAAAATAATAGTTATACTTAAACTGATAAGTTTTTATTGCTTGCCCATTATTCATGGCTTGTCCATTTTCCCAAGTTAAAGTTGGGTTATCTTCATAATGTTTAATGGCAAATTGATACACATCAAAATTATGCTCATTCATTTCTATTACATCGCCACTTTTTGGAATGTAAATAGGACCATAATCATCAATACTCCACTTATATTTTTCTTGAAAAGTGGTATAGCCACTGATGAAAGTGGTATCATTTTTTTCAATTGAAACAATTCCTGGCAATTCTTTCAATTTGGCTTTCGATTTATTTGATAAATTGATTAACAAATATCCTTTATCAGTAGCACCACCTTCTGTAATGTCATTGTCTTTGATAAACTTTTCGCTGATACCTTCAGTACTTACTACTTTGTAAAAATGTTGCATCAAATCAGGATTGTCAGCAGGTTTATTATTAATAAATAATTGCTGATTTACTACTTTTAAACTGTCGCCAGCTATGCCCACACAACGCTTGATATAATTTTCTTTTTTATCTGTTGGTTTGTCTATTTCAAATGGATAATTGAACACAACTACGTCATTGTTTTTAATAGAAGATACTGCAAATAAGCGAGTGTATGGCATTTTCATCCATTCCATATACGATTGTGTGGTTTCAGAAAAAGGTAATTTATTATGCACAAACGGAAAGCTTAAAGGTGTTTGTGGTAGCCTGTTTCCATAGCTGTATTTACTTACAAATAAAAAATCACCAACCAATAATGATTTTTCCATAGATGAAGTTGGAATGGTGTAAGCTTCCATAAAATAACCACGAATAATGGTGGCAGCTATGGTTGCAAATATCAAAGCATCGCTCCATTCGTAAGCAGTTTGAATTTCATTTTCTTGTTTGAAAACCAAGCCAACTATTTTAAATATTAATATAAAAATGGGTGCAATTAACATTGCAATTACTCTTGTAAAATAGCCAAATATAATGAGTATTCCATAAATACAATTTACCAAAGCTAAGCCAAATGAAGCGCCAGCAGCCATGTATAAAAACATACATATAAAATTTACTACAATCCAAATGGTAATAATTGACCATTGTTTTTTACTGAAATTTTTAGGGCTTTTGTAAAAATAATTAAACAACTCTGTAAAAAAATTACCTTTAACTAGGTTGCTATTTCCTTTTATATTATTCATGTATTTTGTTTATTGAATATACATAGTTAAACATACTTAACTATTAATCATTCAAATTTTGTTAAATTGTTTGTATTGATTGTAAACGGTAAATTTTAAAATTGTAATATATCATCAAGGGTATAAATGCCTTTTTTGCCAACTAACCATTCGGCAGCCAGAACAGCACCTTGTGCAAATCCATACCTGCTTTTAGCGCTATGGGTAATTTCTATGATGTCAATTATATTTTCATAACGTACAGTATGGTCGCCCATGATATCTCCTTCTCTGTAACTTTCAATTAATAACTCGTTCGATTTGGTGCTTTGTGCCGGAGTAGAATTGTCAAATAATAAACGATCTTTTATTTTTTCTTTCTTAGTGTTTTCCGCCATTATTTGATTAGCCAAAGTCAATGCAGTTCCGCTTGGATGGTCTTTTTTAGCGGTATGGTGAGATTCATTAATCATTACATCATAGTCATGATTTTTCATTATTTGTGCCAACATTTTATTTATTTTATAAAATATATTTACACCAATACTAAAATTACTACTATAAACCATGCTTTGTTTTTCTGACAAACATTTTTCTTTGATTTCATCAAATTGATCATACCAACCAGTAGTTCCTACCACAATTGGCACATTTGCTTCAAAACATTTTAAAATATTATCAACTGCGGCAGTTGGCATGCTAAAATCAATGGCTACATCTACGTTTTGCAAACTTAAAGGTAAAAAATCAAAGGCATTGTTTAAGTCAACACGGTAAACAATTTCATGGCCTTTGGCAATGGCAATTTTTTCAATTGCTTTTCCCATTTTACCATATCCAAGAAGTGCTATTTTCATAATTAATTAAATGAATTTGAGGCTTATTAATTTGATTGCACAATATAAAACTTTAATTTTAAGAAGCAAATTATTTGTTTCAATATAATGTAGTTAAAATGACTTTCCATGCGTTAAAGAAACCAGTTTGTTTACTAAAAAAGGCATTGGTTTTATTGCATTTATGAGCAAGTTTGTCATCATTTCATTGCCAAAAACTCCCTGAATTCTCCTTCCTGCCCAAAGTCTAGTACTAAAATTTTGTTTCCATTGAAACATATATTTTGCCATTAAATGTGTTTTATTGATTTCATTTTCAAAATATTGTGGAAGTAATTCGCTCAATATTTTAGCTGCTTTCATGGCCATACTCATTCCATTTCCACACAGTGGTGTAATTAACCCTGCAGCATCACCAAGCATTAATATTCCGCTTTCGTATTGAGTTTTATTGGAAAAATTTATTTGTGATATTGCCAAGGGCTCTTCGTAAAAACTTTCAAAGGAGGTAAAATATGTTTTTAAAAACGGATTTTTATACAAAACATTTTCCTCCATTTTTTTAATATTTCCTTGATGGTCTTTTAAATTTTGTGCGGTTGTTAAATAACACATACAATACTTATCCTCTTCAATTTTAGAAATTCCGCAATACCCGTTTTTAAAGTTATGCAGTTCTATTATATCATTTGGTAAATTTGCTTTTACATGGTATTTGATCCCAATATAATTATCTAATCCTTTGGCTTTATTTTGTATAAAATCCCTGTTTAATTTTACATCTAAATTGCTCCGCTTTCCATAGCTTCCAATGACAATTTTTGCTTCTATGGTTTCAAAATTTGAATGAACTAAATAATGGTTTTCATTGATTTCTGTTACATCATTTACCTTACAATTTTCAATTAAATTTACACCTAGTTTCTTTGCTTCTATTGCTAATAAATGGTCTAGTTTATGTCGTGAAATTCCAAATCCACCAGGATTTAAAGGATGTTCAATAAAATTTCCGTTAGGTGCCGAAACTTTCAATTTTTCTAATCTTGGTAAATGTAAATTGGGTAATTGAATTCCACAATTGATTAAATAATTCCAAGATTCCATGGCTATGTATTCACCACAAACTTTGTGAAAAGGATAAATTTCTTTTTCCAATAAAGCTATTTGGTAACCCTTTTTTGCTAGTTGAATGGAAAGCGTTAATCCTCCCAACCCACCACCAATAATGATGCAATCATATTTTTGCATTTATTATTCTCTTATAATTGTAATGGTTCCTCTTACAGGTTTCATTACTGTACCTGATAAATAATTTTCGTATATTTTTAAAGTGTAAAAATATACGCCACTTGATAAATCTTTTCCAGATTCTTTGTCTTTACCATTCCAATTGATATCTATGTTTTCAGTATCAAAAACTGGATTGCCCCAACGGTTAAAAACTTGAAAATCTATTTTTTCTATAAAGCGGTACTTTCTAGGTTTAAATAAATCATTGATACCATCACCATTTGGAGTAAATACATTTGGTAATTCATAGTATGGGCAATTATCAATACAAAAAGCATTTCCATTGATGTTACTTTCATTCCCTGTAGAATCAGTAGCGGTAACAGCATAACAACCTGCTATGCTATACTTTAATAGTGAATTTGTATCGGTATATGAAAATGTATTTGCATTGCTAGCAGCAATTAAAACCCAAGATAAAGTATTTTTCTTTCTGTAATAAATTTTATAAGTTTCTACATCTTGCGTGCATGAGCTTGGATAAGACCAATTCAAAATAATATTGTTTAAATTAAACTGTGTACACGGACTAATATAGCTAAGAACTGGAATGCAAGGAGGAATGGTATCTTTTGGAATTCCACAAGCTTCTTGCGAATTATTAAACAAAGAATCAGTCAATAAACTATACTTTCCAATTGTAGTGACATAGTAACAATAAGTTTGCCCATTTATTAAACCGGTATCTCTATAAGAAGTGTTAATTGTATTTGTTAATAAAGTAAAATCAGTACCATTTTTTCTGTAAATATTAAAGGATTTATTGGTCCAAGGAACATCAAATTTATAATTTAAAATAATGGCTTTATCGGTGTTATTGGGCATCAAATAAACCGAACTTGCTGCTACACTTTGGTCAATATAGGAAAGAGGATTTAATGTTTTAGTGCAATAAAACATCAATTTATAATTATACTGAATGGTTTGAGTATTTATGATAGAATCAACTAAACTATCATTCATTATTTCACTAAATGAATTGTACGTTTTACCAACTCCTATATTTATATAATTAGCATTTCCAAAAACTGTTCTTTGTAATTGAATGGTATATGGTGGAGCAAATTGAATAGAATCAAGGAATAAAGGCTTTAACCATTTTACTAAAATAGCACCATTTGACACATCAGTTTTTAAAACACTTACATGGGTAATAATTGGCTTTGTTCTGGTAATAATTCCACAAATTTCTTTACTGGCAACTCCTTCTGAACTTTCTGCTAATCCTACTATTTGACCTTCATCATTTCTGGCCAAATAAAATGAAGTAATTCTATAACAATAATTTATTAACGGTGATAATCCTTTGCCATTATTATTATCAAAATAGTTGGTGTTATTTACTCCTTGTGTTGTATCTAATAATTCAAATCCTGTAGATGCGGGAACTCCATTTTGACATCCTGGATTCCAAAATGAGGAATCTATTCGTCTATATATTTTATATCCAAAAGCAAAATTACAACTATCAGGACTCCAGTTTAATTTAAATCCATTGCCATCTTGATTAATGTTAAAATTTTTGGGCGCTGGTCCAATTACTTTTATTTTAAAATGATTAAAGTGTGAAAGTGGAAATGGCGATCCATTGTCTACAGCTTTAAAATCGGCTTGAAAAAGCGCTGCACGAATAGAAGTACAAGCTGGTCTCCATCTAAATAAAAACCCCGTTGGATTACCAATTGCAATTGTTGGAGAGGTAAAAGCAGCGCCAAATTTTTGGGTAAATGGTCCACCAGATGCAGTAAGTGTTACATTGTTAATGTCGGGATCACTGGCTGAAATATTTTTTTGAAGTAAATCACCAACTATTACACATTCATTGCTCATGTTGGCTATAATTGGAGGATTATTGGT
>CAMCQX010000139.1 GCA_945876985.1 Chitinophaga pinensis | reverse complement strand
TTTTCTAGGTGAATTGTCTAAAACACCTTGATTTTTTAAATGAAGGTTTTGTTGAGCAAATGAACCTAATGCAAGTCCAAAGCTTAAAGTTGTTAGTATTAACTTTTTCATAATTTATTTTTATTTATTTGTTTAGTATTATTAGTATTTGGGTTGGCAAAATAAATATATTTTGTCACTAACAAAATCATTAACAGTAAAAAAGCACTTAAAGTTGGCATATTTTTGTCATATAATTGTAATTTGAGAAAAACCATCTACAATTCTACCCAATCGCCATGGTCTTTTATTAACTCTATTAGTTCGTTTACAGCATTTTCACTTCCAATATTTCTTTTTACTACTTCTTTGCCTTTGTATAAAGTTATTTTTCCTACACCACTTCCTACATAACCATAATCGGCATCGGCCATTTCGCCTGGTCCGTTTACAATACAACCCATAATTGCAATTTTTATTCCTTTCAAATGGTCTGTTCTATTGCGTATAAGCGCAGTTGTTTCTTGTAAATCAAATAATGTACGTCCACAACTTGGACAGCTGATGTATTCAGTTTTTGAAATTCTGGTTCGTGCAGCTTGCAATATTCCAAAAGCAATTTGATTGATTCTCTTGTTTTCAATTGCATTGGCAGTCATAAAAATGCCATCACCAAAACCATCAATTAATAACCCACCAAAATCAGTTGAACAATGCAACATGAATTTTTCTTCATCGGTTTCTGAACTGTAATTATGTGCTAAAACAATTGGGTTTTTTACATTCCAATCATTCATTTTAAAAAACAATTCACGTAAAATCGTCATTGGATTTACCGCTTTTGATTCAACAATAAAAACTACATTTTTTATTTCATTGGCTTGTGCAATGATTTTTTTAGAAATAGTTTCAGCATTTAATTTCACAAAATTCAAAGTACTTGAATGGGCTATTTGATGTTTGCCTTGCAATATTTCATCAGTAGTAAATAAAGGAAATGAATTTACTTTATCACTTACCAAATTCCAAACCGATGAATGATAAATGGCTTTTAAACCCATTGGCAGCATAAATGCAGCTTTATTTTCACCTAAAAAAATAAAATCTGAACCCAAATCACTCATGTGCCATTTATCAATTGTTGCATCATAAATATGTCCAATTGCTTGTAAATCGGTTGCTAGTATATTTTGAAAATTACTAAAATCAATAATTACTCTTGGAACCTGATGTGCTCCAAAATTATATATTTCATGGCTTTCACGTCTTTTATATTCAAAAGCACTCCAATTATTTTTTGAAATATTATTTAAGTCAATTTGAGGATAATTCTCTTGCTGAATATTGTTGTATCGTTCAATTAATTTTTGAGCAACAGGTACTTCAAATTCAGGATCTTCGGTTAATGAAACTCTCACAGTATCACCAATTCCATCTTCCAGTAATGCACCAATTCCTAATGCAGATTTTATTCTTCCATCATCTCCATCACCGGCTTCAGTAACACCTAAATGCAAAGGATAATGCATGTTGTTTTCATCCATGGTTTTTACCAATAATCGGTAAGCTTGAACCATTACTTGAGGATTACTTGATTTCATAGAAAGCACAATATTGAGAAAATTTTCATCCTCAGCTATTCGCAAAAATTCCATGGCACTTTCTACCATTCCAAGCGCAGTGTCACCATAGCGGCTCATAATTCTATCGCTTAATGAACCATGATTAGTTCCAATTCGCAAAGCAGTTCCATGAGCTGCACAAATTTTTATTAATGGAACAAATTTTTCCCTGATTCTATCAATCTCTTCTTGGTATTCTTCATCGGTATAATCAATGGTATCAAACTTCTTTTTGTCTGCATAATTTCCAGGATTTACCCTTACTTTTTCTACAATTTTAGCAGCTAACTCAGCAGCATTTGGCGTAAAATGTATATCAGCAACCAAAGGCACATTGATTCCTTTTTCGTGCAATGATTTTTTTATTTCAGCTAAATTCTGCGCTTCATTCATACTTGGCGCTGTTAATCGTACTAATTCGCAGCCAGTGTTTACCATTCTAATAATTTGTTCCACCGATTTTTGCGTATCCATAGAGTCAGTGGTGGTCATGCTTTGAGGCACAATTGGATGATCACTTCCAATGTGTAATTCGCCAATTTTTACTGTACTTGTTTTCCTGCGTTGGTATGCCATTCTATTTTCCTTAAAATGTGTCGAGCCTATGGCTCTTATTTATTAATTTCATTTTTTTTCAACGGGTTGAAACCCATTGCTACAACATCTGTCGAGCCTACGGCTCTTGTTTGTTAATCTTCTTTTTTCAACGGGTTGAAACCCGTTGTTACAATATCTGTCGAGCCTACGGCTTTTGTTTGCTTCTTCATTTATTATAGAGCCGTAGGCTTGGTTCATTTTATTACAACAGGTTTTAACCCGTTGAAAAATGCCATATAAACCAAAGAGAGCCAGCGGCTCGTTCCATTTTTTTGCTTCTTTTTTTAAAGAGCCAGCGGCTTGGTTCATTTTATAACAATTGGTTTTAACCCGTTGTTACAATATCTTTCGAGCCTATGGCTCTTGTTTGCTTCTTCATTTATTATAGAGCTGTAGGCTCGGTTATTTTATAACAACGGGTTTTAACCCGTTGAAAAATGCCATATAAACCAAAGAGAGCCAGCGGCTCGGTTCATATTTTTAAATCAAATCACGAAATAAATACTTTTCATCGTAATCAATTTTAAAGCTATTTAATAATTGCAAATATTCACTTTTAAAATTTTGTTTTTTGTGATGTTCCTCTTGATTTAAAATATATTTATAGACATTATCAATATGCGATTGACTATATGAAAAAACTCCAAAACCTTCTTGCCATTCAAATCTTTCTTTAGTTAAATCATTATCGTTTATATATTTTGATGATTTTGCTTTAACTGTTTTCATTAATTCTGAAACTGAAACCACTGGTTTTATTGAAAAAAAACAATGCACATGGTCTTCAACCCCATTTACAATAATGTTTTTACAATTGTTCTCATTAATTAAATTTCCCATCACAGAAAAAATTTGGTTTTTCCATTCAGCGTTAATTTGTGCTTTTCTATATTTAACTGCAAATACTGTTTGCAAATATATTTGATGGTATGTGTTTGCCATTCTATTTTTCTTAATATGTGTCGAGCCTACGGCTCTTATTTACTTATTTCATTTTTTTCAACGGGTTGAAACCCGTTGCTAATATATGTGACGAGCCTACGGCTCTTGTTTAATTTTTCTTTTTCAACGGGTTGAAACCAGTTTTTACAATATCTGTCGAGCCTACGGCTTTTGTTTGCTAATTTCATTTTTTAAAGAGCCGTAGGCTCGGTTCATTTTATAACAACGGGTTTTAACCCGTTGGAAAAATGCCACATAAACCAAAGAGAGCCAGCGGCTCGGTTCATATTTTTAAAATTCTATTTCCCCTTCAAATACAAATTGAGCGGGTCCTCGTAAAAACACTTTTGAGTATTTATTTTCATTAAACAAAAAACTAACTGAAAGGTTTCCACCTTTGGTTTGAATTTGAAAATGATGTTTGACAGCATCATCTTTTTTAAATAAATGAGAAGCAATTGCAACAGCAGTAACACCTGTTCCACAACTAAAAGTTTCATCTTCAACCCCACGTTCATAAGTTCTCACTTTTAAAATTTCCTGATGTATAGAAACAAAATTTACATTGATTCCATTAGCAGCAAATTCACTGTTATATCTAATTTTTTTTGCCTCAGCAACTAAGTCAATTGAATCTACATCTTGGTCAAAAAATTGAACAAAATGAGGGGAACCTGTGTTTAAAACAAAAACATGATTTGCTCTCCTATCAACATGGTTTACATTCATCATTTGAAGGCTCACCAAACCATTTTCATAATTGGCAGTATGTTCTCCATCTATGGCAAAAAAAGACGCTGTTTCATTTACAATATTTAAGTCTTTTGCAAATTGCGCTATGCACCTTCCCCCATTTCCACACATAGAACTTTCGCGTCCATCGCTGTTAAAATATTGCATGTAAAAATCTGAATTTTCATGCTTTTGCAATAAAATTAAACCATCAGCACCAATTCCAAAACGCCTATCACATAATCCTTCAATGAGCTTTTGGTTATTGGCATCAAATGTTTTGTTTCTATCATCTATTATGATAAAATCGTTACCTGTTCCTTGGTATTTGTAAAATTTAATTTTCAAGTTTGTGTAATAAATTATCTGGTTCCAAAGCAGCTTCACCCCATTTAGTATGGAGTATATAATTGGTGTTTTGCTTTAAAATAAAAACATCAAATGGCTTCTGAATTCCGTAAATAATGAGCTTTTTTCCGGTGAATTGATAACCTGAAAACCCAATTAAAGACTGCCAAAATTCAACAAAAATAGGCTTCATGTTTCCATTTTGTTTTACCAATGATTGAAAAGCTAATTTAGTAACTATGCTGTCATCTAAAATGCTATCTGTAGAACTTTTTATAAGTCTATATTTCTCTTTGAATTTTTCTAATTCAATCACTAACATCAAGCTGTCATTTAAAAATATGTCTTTATTTGAAAGTGAATTTTTGTCATTCATTAACTGCTGGTATTGTTGAATTATTTTCCCTTCAATAATACCAGAATCAATCAATGCTATGTTAGCGGAATCAGCAATTTCATCATACTTATCTCCGCCATTTTCGTCAGCAGCGCTAATGGTAGTTTGCTGATTATTGGTAGGCTTGATTTTATCTTTAAAAGTTATTTTTTTAAATGGCTCCACAAAAGCACTTTTAAACCTACTTACAAATGCTTCTTTATAAGTTTGAATAGCCTTTTGATCTTCATTATACTTTTGGTTTGCGTAATAATCTATGATTAAAACCAAACCTAGTACTGAAAATAATACCCAAACCCATGCGTAGTTTTTAGGTTTATCGGGAATAATTTCTTTGTCGTAATAATCTGCTAATTCAGCTTTTTTAATTTTTTCGTGATTCAACGCGTACTCAGTAAAGTTTGACTTAAAATCAATATCATTATTTAATTTTAGATCAAACGCTTCTTTCTCCTCGCTTGACATTTCTTTGCGCAAGTATTTTTAGAAGTAATAAGTGTGTTTATCGTGTTGCATTTAAATTATTGCGCAAAATCCAATTTTGTTTTGATAGCAGCAAATTTATTATTTAACGCCCATCTACCAAAAGGTTATTTTTAAACAATAGAGGTTTTCGTGCAAAAGGTTTTTTTTAA
>CAMCQX010000138.1 GCA_945876985.1 Chitinophaga pinensis | reverse complement strand
ATGAACAGAATTGAAGTAATTTTAACATTAGACATGGATAATATTCCAAGTAATTTTCAAGAAATATTAAAACACGAGCAAGAAATAGTTGCTAAGTGGAAAGCCGAAGGAATTTTAGAGCATTTGTTTTTAAGAGAAGCGAAAAATGGTGCTGTTTTAATATTTAAAGATGTAGACGAAGAGCAAGTGAAGGAGTTAATGAAAACTCTTCCTTTTTACCAATTAAAAAAGAGTGTTGAATACTTAAGTTTGATTCAACAATTTTAATTTTTTACAATTTTTTTATATCAAATTCTATATCATTTTTATATTCTTTTTTATTTTACAAAATGACTAAAAAACAGTTTCTATGTCGCCATATTTAAACTACTAAAAGTTATTAAAAACTTTAGCATTCTTTTCAACTTGAATAAGCTGTATTTTTTGATTATGTGAATTTGAAAATAAAATTATATTTGTTGTTATATAAAATATATAAGTTACTAATTATTAAGAGTAACAAATGCTTTAAAACAAAAATAAATGTCAAAGAATTTAAGTGAATTATCAGGAAGAAAAGGGCTGTCAAAAAACTTATTTGAAGAACTTGGAATAGCTGCTGCTGAAACTGGAAGTCCTAGTTTAGAAAAGTTAGAAAGCATCAGAGAAGAATTTTTAATTGGTAAATCTACAGTATATGGAACGGTATCATTCTACGATTTTTTAAAACCCGAAAACCAAGGTAAAAAAGTTTATGTGTGTAACGGCAGTGCATGCATGCTTGCAGGAACTCAAGACGGTTTACATAAAAAATTAGTTGAAAATTATTCCGAAAATGAAATAGGTGAAATGTGTTGTTTGGGTCGTTGTCATGAAAACAATGCCTTTCATATTGATGGACAAAACTATTCAGGAAATGACATTGATGCCATTAAAGACATCAAGGAAAATAAAATTATTTCGAAAGAAAAATATCATGTTGGCAGCATTGGAACTCCAATATTAACCAGTGAATACGAAACAATTTCAGAGTATTATAAAATATTTACCGATTGCATTTCAAAACCTGCTGATGAATTATTAAGCCATTTAAAAGATTCAGGATTACGAGGCCGTGGTGGTGCAGGATTTTCAATGGCATTTAAATTAGAATCTTGCAAAAATGTAGTTTCAGATACAAAATACATTGTTTGTAATGCCGATGAAGGCGATCCTGGTGCTTATTCCGACAGGTATATCATGGAAAATCGTCCGCATGCTTTGCTCATGGGAATGATGATAGCTGGTTATATTACTGGTGCCAATTTTGGTGTGGTTTATATTAGAGGCGAGTATCCAGAATCAGTGAATATTATTGCTGATTGCATCAATGATTTAAGAAAAGAAAATTTATTAGGAAACAATATAAAAGGTTCAGGATTTGATTATGATTTTAAAGTAATCAAAGCGCAAGGAGCATATATTTGCGGTGAAGAAACTGCGTTGCTTTCATCTATTGAAGGACAACGACCAGAAGTTCGTGTAAGGCCGCCCTACCCTACTCAGCAAGGTTTATTTAACAAACCAACTGTGGTGAATAATGTAGAAACATTGGCTAATTTACCTTTCATTTTTAAAAATGGTGGCAAAGCTTATGCGGCTATTGGAACTCCAAAATCTTCGGGAACAAAATTGGTTTCTTTAGATGGAAATTTTAACAATCCTGGTATTTATGAAGTTGACATGGGAACACCTTTATCGGTTGTTATCAATCAGCTTGGCGGTGGATTTAACAAACCTATTAAAGCCATGCATATTGGTGGTCCACTTGGTGGTTTAGTGCCTGTGAGTAAAATTGAAAATCTTTCTGTCGATTTTGATTCATTTGCCAAAGAAGGATTTTTGTTAGGACATGCTTCGGTGGTTTGCATTCCTCAAGATTTTCCATTGATAAAATACATTGAACATTTGTTTAAGTTTACTGCTCACGAAAGTTGTGGTAAATGTTTCCCTTGCCGTTTGGGTGCTACTCGCGGTTATGAATTGGTAGAAAAAGCACAACATGATGGACTTAAAATCAACTTGAATTTGATGAATGATTTATTGGAAACCATGGAAATTGGTTCGCTTTGCGCCTTAGGTGGTGGATTGCCATTACCTATAAAAAATGCCATGAAATATTTTGAAAAAGAATTGGAAGAATATTTTGAAAAATAGAGCCACAGATTGCACAGATAACACAGAAAATTAGTTATGAAAACAGCATACATAAACGATCAAATATATTCAATCATTGAAGGTGAAACCATATTGAGTTTTACTCGAAGACATTTGGGAAAAGATTTTGTGCCTACGCTTTGCGATGCGCCTAATTTAGATCCTTTTGGTTCGTGTAGGGTTTGTAGTGTAGATGTGGCTTTAGTAGCCAACGGACCTGCAAAAGCGCAAGCTTCATGTCATACTCCTGTTATTCCAAACTCATATATTTATACGCATAGCGATAGAATTACTAAGCTTAGAAAAAACATTGTTGAATTGGTGCTTACTGATCATCCTTTAGACTGTTTGACTTGTGAGGTAAATAACAATTGTGAACTGCAAGAAGTAGCAGCCAAAGTGGGTGTGCGCGATGTTCGTTATCCAGCTGGAAAAAATCATTTAGACAGAAAAAAAGATTTGAGTCATCCTTACATGACTTCCGATTTTAGTAAATGTATTAACTGTTTCCGTTGCGTGCGTGCTTGCGATGAAGTGCAAGGAGAATTTGTATTAAGCATGGCTGGCCGTGGATTTGACAGTCATATTGTAAAAAGTTTTGAGAATTCATTTTTCGATTCTGATTGCGTAAGTTGTGGTGCTTGTGCGCAAGCTTGTCCAACTTCGGCCATTAGCGATGTTTTTGAATCAAAATCAATTGTTGCCGATAAAAAGGTCAGAACCATTTGTACCTATTGTGGTGTGGGTTGTAACTTAGAAGTTTCGGTTTTAAACGGAAAAGTAAAATCAATTCAAGCACCATATAATGCTGAAGTGAATCAAGGTCACACTTGTTTAAAAGGTCGTTTTGCCTTTTCATTTTATAAACATCCTGATAGAATAACAACTCCTTTAATTCGTAGAAATGGAGAATTAGAACCAGCAACTTGGGATGAAGCTTACACTTTTATTGCTGAAAAATTAACAGGAATTATCCAACAACATGGACCTGATTCCGTAGCAGGAATTTCATCGGCTAGGTGTACCAACGAAGAAAATTACTTAATGCAAAAATTTATTCGTGCAGTGGTTGGAACTAATAATATTGATTGTTGCGCTCGAGTTTGTCATTCACCTACAGCTTTAGGAATGCAAAGATCGTTTGGAACTGGAGCTGCCACTAACTCAGTTGTTGATTTAAAACACACTGATTGTATCATGATTATTGGTGCAAATCCAACCGATGCACATCCAGTAACTGGAGCTAAACTAAAACAGTTTGCTATGAAAGGTAAAACATCAATAGTTATAGACCCTAGAAGGACTGAAATGGCTAAGTATGCTACTCATTTTTTACAACTAAAACCTGGAACCAATGTAGCCTTAATCAATATGATGTTATATTATATTATAACTGAAGGCGCGGCCGATAAAGAATTTATAGATAATAGAACAGAAGGATACCAAGATTTTTGTGAGCAGATTTTAAAACTCGACATGGATGAAATGTCGAAAATAACTGGTGTTGACAAAATGCAAGTTAAAGCTGCTTCATTGGCATATGCAAAAGCTCCAAATGCCATGTCGTTCCATGGATTAGGAGTTACAGAACATACACAAGGTTCGTTTACAGTAATGCTAATTTCTGATTTAGCAATGATTACAGGAAACATAGGTAGAAGAGGAGTTGGAGTAAATCCATTACGTGGTCAAAACAACGTGCAAGGAGCAGCTGATATGGGTTGTCAGCCACATCAAGGAGCTGGTTACATGAATGCTTATGACCCAGAAATTAATAAACAATATGAAGCATTTTATGGAAGAAAAATACCTTTTGGAAAAGGTTTGAAAATTCCTGAAATGTTTGATGCTTCTATTGATGGAAAACTAAAAGCCCTTTGGCTAATGGGCGAAGATGTGGTTCAAACAGATCCTAATACTAATAAGGTGATTGCTGCTATGGAAAACTTAGAACTATTGGTAGTACAAGAATTATTTTTTACAGAAACAGCTAAATATGCAACAGTAATTTTACCCGGTGCTTCATTTTTAGAAAAAAGTGGAACTTATACCAATGCCGAGCGTAGGATTCAAAAAGTTCAAAAAGTGGTAGAGCCATTACCAGGTACAAAATCAGATGGGCAAATATTAGTAGAAATAATGAATAAAATGGGTTATGATCAAGCACCTTATGATGCCGATACCATGTTGGAAGAAATTTCACAAATAGTCCCGTTTTTTGCTGGTGTAAAATGGGATGAATTAGGTGATAATGGAAAACAATGGCCTGTTAAAAAAGATGGAACTGATACAGAAATTTTGCATTTGGAAGAGTTTCAAAGAGGCAAAGGAAAATTCCATTATTTTGATTGGACAGAAAGTAAAGAAATTACCAAATACGAAAAAGAATATCCTTATATTATTACTACAAACCGCGAATTAGAACATTATAATTCGGGTACTATGACCAGAAGAACGGGCAATGTAAAAATATTGACTGAAGATGTGGTGATGATTCATCCTTTAGATGCAGAAAAACATTTTATTACCAATGGCGATATGGTTTGTATTGAATCGCCTCGTGGAAAAGTAGATGTAAAAGCACGTATAACCGATGAAGTAAAACAAGGAATTTTGAGTACAACCTTCCATTTTCCTGAAGTAATGCTTAACATCATTACCAGCGATGAACATGATAGCGAAGCAATGTGCCCTGAGTATAAAATTGTATCAGTTAATATTAGAAAAAGTAAAGGAAAATATAAGGTTTAGTTGATGGTTGTCAGTTAATAGTTGTCAGTTGATAGTTGTCAGTTGATAGCGATAATATTTTTGTTCGTCATTACGAGGTACGAAGCAATCTATTTGCTTATAAAAATTGCCACTCACGCTTTGGCGTGCTCGAAATGACAACCAAACTTTTAATATTTTTATTTTATTGAAACAACTATTCCATCACTCCAATTAACTTTTGAGTAATATCAAAACCTGATTTACTTTCTTTTCCATTTTGGTCAGTTTGTGTTTCTATGTTTTTACTTTTATAGTAAACCAATCCTTTGTTATTTTGATAAACACTCCGTTGTTCAATACTAAAAATAAAATCTTCACTGTACTTT
>CAMCQX010000137.1 GCA_945876985.1 Chitinophaga pinensis | reverse complement strand
TATTAAATAAGGTTTGATGATACTTACCGAAGCAATTTCTTTGGCCACTTGCTTTCCTTCGCGTGAACCAGCAATTACTATTTGATTCATTTGGTCAGAAAAAGCTTCCAACTCAATTTGAATTTTTTTATTGGCGCCTTCGTCTAAATCTATGGTTAAAAAAGCTGTTCTATAACCAACCCTCGAAATTTTTAAACTGTGTTTTCCTGCAATTGTATTGAACGAAAAAGTACCTAAACTGTCTGTAAATATTTGCTTTTTTTTATCGAGTGTTACTACGATGTATTCTACAGGTTTTTGAGTTACTAAATCTATTACTGTTCCTTTAATTCTAGCTTGCTGTGCTAAGGCGATAATACTTGTAAAAAATGTAAATAAAAGCAGGTAAATATATTTCATCAATCAGCTAAATGGGCTTTGGTAAAAAAAACAAATATGGAAATTTTAATTGAAATCCATTTAATTATTTATCAAATATAAAAATAAAAAATCCCATGCTATAATTAATATTGAATTTAGTGGACATTTTTAGAGAATATCTTTTAGATTAACAATTATAAAATTATAAAATAGCAAT
The DNA here is from genome assembly GCA_945876985.1 of Chitinophaga pinensis. Classification (GTDB taxonomy): domain Bacteria; phylum Bacteroidota; class Bacteroidia; order UKL13-3; family UKL13-3; genus JAAFJM01. The sequence continues at coordinate 4,718 of CAMCQX010000137.1, read as the reverse complement.
TAAATACTTAAACTTAGTTATTGGTTTTAAAAATCTAATTAAACATACTTTTATTATTAGACTAAATTCCTAATTTGCGAACATATTTTAAACTTAAAAATAAACTTGCATTATTATATAAAATGAAAATATTGGTAACAGGCGGAACTGGTTATATTGGTTCGCACACGGTGGTAGAATTATTTAATGCAGGGCATGAAGTAGTAGTTATCGATAATTTTGATAATTCATATCCTGAAGTATTAGAAAATATTGAAAAAATTACTGGCAAAAAGGTTGACTTTACTAATGTTGATATTAGAAATAAGCATGCTTTAACCGATTTTTTAGTGGCTCAAAAAGGCATTGATGCGGTGATTCATTTTGCAGCATTTAAAGCTGTTGGCGAAAGTGTAGAAAGTCCTTTAAAATATTACGAAAACAATGTAGGTGGAACCGTGAATTTGCTTTATGCAATGGAAGCTGCGGGAATTCATCAAATTGCTTTTTCATCATCATGTACCGTTTATGGCGAAGCCAATCCTCCTGTTGATGAAAATACGCCTCGACCAGCTGCGCAATCGCCTTATGGCAACACCAAACAAATATGCGAAGAAGTGTTGTTTGATTATACCAAAGCCAGTAATTTAAAAGTTGTTTCATTGCGCTATTTTAATCCAGTTGGCGCCCACGATTCTGCTTTAATTGGCGAATTGCCAATAGGCATTCCCAATAATTTAGTGCCGTTTATTACTCAAACTGCCATTGGAAAACGGCATGTTTTAACCGTATTTGGTAACGATTACCCCACACCAGATGGAACATGTATTCGCGATTATATTCACGTAATAGATTTGGCAAAAGCGCATGTAAAAGCCATTGAGTTTTTAGAAATGAAAAAATATACTGATGCCTTTAGCGTATTTAATTTAGGAACAGGACAAGGAAGTTCGGTTTTAGAAGCCATTCATTCGTTTGAAAAAGTTACGGGTGTAAAAGTAAATTATAAAATAGGACCAAGAAGAGCAGGCGATATTGCACAAATTTATGCAAATTGCGATAAAGCAACCAATGAATTAGGTTGGAAAACAGAACGTAATTTAGACAATTGTATGCTTACTTCGTGGACTTGGGAAAAATATTTAGCAGGTAAATAGCTGCTAGCAGCAAAAAAAATGACAAAAAGAAAAATATTAATAACAGGCGGAGCAGGTTTTATTGGCTCTCACGTGGTTCGTTTATTTGTAAATAAATATCCTGATTACGAAATTTATAACCTAGATAAATTAACTTATGCAGGTAATTTAAAAAACCTGACAGACATTGAAAATGCACCCAACTATCATTTTGTAAAAATTGATTTAGTAGATGCATTGGCTTTAACCAATTTATTTAATGAACATCAGTTTGATTCTGTGATTCATTTAGCAGCCGAAAGTCACGTGGACAGAAGTATTACCAATCCTTTGGAGTTTGTAATGACAAATGTAGTTGGCACGGTAAATTTATTAAATGCTGCCAAAGAATGTTGGAAAGGTAACATGGAAGGAAAGTTGTTTTACCATGTATCAACCGATGAGGTTTATGGTAGCTTACACGATGGAGGATTCTTTTTAGAAACTACTCCTTACGATCCGCAAAGCCCTTATTCGGCCAGTAAAGCCAGCTCCGATCATTTTGTAAGAGCGTATCAAAATACGTATAAAATTCCGGTGGTTTTAACCAATTGCTCTAATAACTACGGTCCAAATCAGTTTCCTGAAAAATTAGTTCCATTATTTATCAATAATATTAGAAACAATAAACCATTACCAGTTTATGGAAAAGGCGAAAACGTGCGTGATTGGTTATATGTAGTTGATCATGCCAGGGCAATTGATGTGGTTTACCACAATGGAAAAATTGGCGAAACTTATAATATTGGTGGTTTTAACGAATGGACAAACTTAGGTTTGATTAAAGTGATTTGCAGTACCATGGATAAAATTTTAGGCCGTCCAGTTGGTGAAAGCGAAAAGCTAATAACTTATGTAACCGACCGCGCTGGCCATGATTTGCGTTATGCCATTGATGCTAATAAAATAATGAAAGAGTTAGGCTGGGAACCTAGTTTACAGTTTGAAGAAGGCATAGAAAAAACCATAAATTGGTACATGGATAACCAACAATGGATGGACGAAGTAACGAGTGGCGATTACGCCAACTATTACGATACGATGTATAAAGGGAGATAGTTTAAAGCACTAAATTCAAATATCAAAATTCGAAAAAGGAGTTGAATTAATTATCACCTCCTTTTTTGTGTTCCATTATTTCCCTGCGGTTGGTATTTTCTTCAATCGTTCTTTTGTTCGGAGAAAACACTGAACGTAGGTAATAACGATCAACATTATCCAACTGTTCGTTTTATGGCGAGCGTAGGCACGACTTCCGACACATCGCAAAAGCGGGCCGTGCTTCAGGCCTTGCGGGGAGGTAGCTTTTTATTGTCTATCCTGCTTTGCAGGATTGCATACTTTTTCATCATTGGAAAAAGTATGAAGAAAAAAATGAGAATTTATTTCTTGAAATAGCTTTAAATTTATCGTTTCAATTCGAATAATTCAATATTAATTCTCAAAGCAATTCTATTATTTCCACCAAAATCTAATAATAACAAATTAATTGGTAGTTTTTAAACATAAAAAAAACCGAAACATATATGCTTCGGTTTTTTTTATGTTATTTGTTTTAAAAATTAGTAGCTAATAACAGCTTGTTTAGATTCGTTTCTGGCATTAGTCCAATTAATTTTATAACCATAAGGACAACCGCTTGTAACAGGATTTCCTGTTATATCAACACCAAATGTTGCAGCTATTTCTTTCGTTAATCTTTTATGAGTTTTGATACCACTTTCTGGAATCCAAGCACCATTAAAACAAGTGCTATTTGAACTAAATACTACTGTTTGGTTGATGACAGTTGAAAATGGATTTCCTGCTCTGTTTGTACCTGAAACTACAATGTTTTCAATTCCATCGGCTGCACCAAATCCTGATATTTTAACTTTTGGAATACCTGCTGATGTAATTAATATTTCACGTTGACGGTAAATATTCCATGTTCTAGTGGTAGCATCTTCAAATGCAATTACCATATTGCCCGTAATTTTATGTATAATACTTGATCCACCTGGAGTTAGTAAGCCAACTAAACCACCATTAACATTGGTAATAACATGCGTTCCATTAATGGTAATACTTTTATTAGTGTAATTGTTTTTTATCATTAAGTCAATGAAAGTAATGGTAATTACTGAATTCACATCTCTCCATCTTGCGCCAGTAGTTAACTGAACTGAAATTTTTCCTGTGCGATAACGACTACCGTCTGCATTATTCCCGTTATAGGTAATAATAAACTTTTTGTCGCCAATTACAGAATCAATGGTTGCTCCAACTATTTTAAAACCTTTTCCTAAACTTGAAGCCGACATGGTATTGTTCACATCGTTCAATGAATTTTCTGATTCATTTGAGTAGCTAGATTCGTCAGCCGAATGTTGAAGCTGTGAAGCGGTATCGTCTGAATTATCTTCTTTAGTTGCTTTTTTGCATGATTGCACGCTAAAAGTAAAAATACCTATTAGCAGAATTAGTAAACTGATTTTTGTAGTTTTCATAATGTTCTTTTTAAATTTGTTTTTCTGTGATATGATAAAAAATAAAAGGTTTAATTCGATAAAATATTTTTCGCAAATTATTCCCAACTCCCAACTCCCAACTCCCATCTCTCAACTCCCAGTGCTCAACTCTCATCTCCCATCTCCCATCTCCCAACGCTCATCTCTCAATCTACTCTTGCGTCCAGTTTGCCCTGTCCATTGGACTAAATTGCCAAGGAGCTTGATTGTTTTCAAGGTTATTAAACATGCTGTTCAATGAAGCAGGCGCTTTTGTTTCTTCCATTACTTTAAACCTGCGCATTTCCACTATTATTTCCATTGGATTAATATTTATAGGACAAGCTTCTACGCATGCATTGCAAGTATTGCAAGCCCATAATTCGGCTTCGCTAATATAAGTGTGTAAGTTTTTGTCATCGGCTACAAATGTGCCTTTATTTGCATCTATATTTCGTCCCACTTCCTCTAACCTGTCGCGCGTATCCATCATAATTTTTCGTGGCGAAAGTAGTTTCCCTGTTTGGTTCTGCGGGCAGCTGCTGGTACACCTGCCACATTCAGTGCAGCTATAAGCATCCATTAAGTTTTTCCATGTTAAATCAGTTACATCTTTTACCCCAAAACTCATGGGAGCTTCGTAACCTTCAGGCACAGTAGCACTTGGGTCAAGCATTAATTTTACTTCTTGCGTAACCGATTCCATGTTATTTAAATTACCTTTTGCTTTTAAATTAGAATAATAAGTATTTGGGAAAGCCAATATCACATGAAAATGCTTGCTAAAAGGAAGGTAATTCATGAATGCAAAAATGCCTAAAATATGAAACCACCAGGTAATTCGTTCAACACCAATTAATGCTTCAGTTGAAAAATTTTGATATATTGGAACAAATAACCAAGAACTAATAGGGAAGGAGCCGGCTGTAATATAATGTTCCAAATGTTTGCTTTGCAATAGTTGATCAGCTGCATTCATTTTAAGCAAAGCGCCCATCAAAACTATCTCTATGGTTAAAATAATTGCTGCATCTTTATTAGGAAAGCCTTTTAGTTCTGGACTTTGAAAACGAGC
>CAMCQX010000136.1 GCA_945876985.1 Chitinophaga pinensis | reverse complement strand
ACCATGCCATCTTGTTTTACGCCAATATCTACAAAACAACCAAACTTGGTAATATTGGTAACAATACCCGGCAATATCATTCCTTGGTATAAATCTTCTGGTTTTTTAACGTTAGCAAAACTGAATTGTTGAATCATTGCTCGTGGATCTCGGCCAGGTTTTGCAATCTCTTTTAAAATATCATTGATGGTTAATAACCCCGCTGTTTCAGTAATATAATTTTCGGGTCTAATGGTTTTCCTGATGGCTTCATTGCTAATCAAATCATTCACTAAACAAGCATTTTTCTTTGCCATTTGCTCCACAATCACATAACTTTCGGGATGAACAGCGCTGTTATCTAACACATTTTTTGCATTTGGAATCCTTAAAAATGCTGCGCATTGTTCAAAGGCTTTATCACCCAAACGAGGAATTTTTTTCAACTGATTTCTGGAAGTAAAAGCCCCATTTTCATTCCTAAAATTAATGATATTTTGCGCTGTTTGTGCACTTAAACCCGACACATAAGTTAACAGACTTTTACTGGCAGTATTTAAATTAACCCCAACTTGATTTACACAACTTTGCACCACCACATCCAAACTTTGTTTCAATTTGTTTTGATCTACATCGTGTTGGTATTGCCCCACTCCTATTGACTTTGCATCTATTTTCACCAACTCAGCCAAAGGATCAGCAAGCCTGCGGCCAATAGAAACTGAACCTCTTACTGTTAAATCTTTATCGGGAAATTCTTCCCTTGCCACTTCACTTGCCGAATAAATAGATGCACCATTTTCATTCACCATAAATATTTGTGGTTCAGTTTTGAATGTAATGTTTCTAATAAATTCTTCTGTTTCGCGACCAGCGGTTCCATTGCCTATGGCAAAAGCTTCAATATTATATTTTTCTACTAAATATATAATTTTAGCTTCCGCTTTTTGTACATCGCGCTGTGGTTCGTGAGGATAAATAATGTCGTCAACTAACAATTTACCTTCTTCATTTAAACAAACCACTTTACAACCCGATCTAAATCCAGGATCAATGGCTAAAATTCGTTTACTACCCAATGGTGCTGAAAGTAATAATTGTTTTAAATTTTCAGCAAAAACGCTAATTGCTTCTTCATCGGCTTTGGCCTTTGCTAAGTTCCTAAATTCCGTTTCCATAGAAGGAGAAAGCAGGCGTTTATAACTGTCTTTTATAGCCAATTCAATTTGATAACTGCTATCGTTATTCCTTTTTACAAAAATATATTCAAGTCTTTGAATGGCTATTTCTTCATCGGGTTCAATACTTAATTTTAAAAAACCTTCTTCTTCACCTCTAAATACTGCTAACAACCTGTGCGATGGACAACGATTTAAAGGTTCATCGTATTTAAAATAATCTTGGTATTTAATTCCTTCCGTTTCTTTTCCTTTGGCTACTTTGGTGTAAACTACCGCATGTTTTTCAAACTGATTTCTAATGGTATTTCTGGCTTTTGCATCTTCATTTACCATTTCAGCTATAATATCTCTTGCACCTTGTAAAGCCTCCTCTTCGTTTGTAACACCATTTTTCAAATAACGATTGGCTTCAATTTCAGGACTGTTATTATTTTCTTTCAATAACCAAATTGCCAAAGGCTCCAAACCTTTTTCACGGGCAATGCTTGCTTTGGTTTTACGTTTGGGTTTATAAGGTAAATAAATATCTTCTAATAAATTTAAATCCCAACAATCATGAATACTTTTTTCCAATATAGTCGTCAATTTTCCTTGCTCTTTAATGGTTTCAATGATAGAAATTTTACGTTTTACTAAATCGGTAAATTTTAAATTTAACAACCTAATATTTTCAATTTGAACTTCGTCCAATGCATTGGTAAGCTCTTTTCTGTAGCGAGCAATGAAAGGAACAGTACTACCTTCATTCAGTAATTTAACAGTAGCTATTACTTGTTTTTGTTGAATACCAAGCTGATTAGCAATGATGGAAATAAAATCGTTTTCGTGCATAAAGTGGCACAATATAGTAATTATGTTGATTGGTTGATTGGATGATTGATTGATAAAATATTGACGTAGGGGCAGACCTATGTGTCTGCCCAAACTATGTAATTAACCAGACCTATGTGTCTGCCCAATTTATGTGATTACCTACCCAAATTATGTGATTACCCAACCTTTGTTTCTACACAATTTGAATGTCTGCCCAAAAAAGTAATTCAACAAAAAAAAGGAACTGATTTATTAACCAATTCCTTTTCTAATTCTAATATCCAAGTTGAATTAAAGTTTTACAACCCATCCAAATTTATCTTCAATTTTTGAAGTTTGAATATCGCTTAATGTTTTATATAACCAGTTTGAAACTTTTCTGTTTTCGGCCGGTGGCAATTCAAAACGTTCATTTTTATAAGCAATGGTTTCAATTTTTGCAATTAATGCAGCCGTTCCAGTTCCAAAAGCGTCTGTTAATTTTCCTTCTCTTGCTGCTTGCGCAATTTCCTCTATGCTAATATGTCTTTCTTCTACATTATAATTAGCATCTCTTAGTATTTTAATGCAACTATCGCGAGTAACTCCTTTAAGTATATTTCCATCTAATGCCGGAGTAATCACTGTTTCTTCATTTAGCACAAAAAACAAATTGGTAGTTCCCGATTCTTCTACATATTTATGTTCACGGCCATCAGTCCAAATAATTTGATCAAAACCTTCTTTTTTGGCTTCCATAGTTGGCAACATACTGATTCCATAATTACCGGCAGCTTTTGCACTTCCCGCCATTCCATCAAAAGCACGGGTATATTTTTCTTCTACTTTTACTTTAATTGGTTTTGGGTAATAACTATTTACTGGGCAACAAAAAATAATAAAAGAATAATTCATGCTTGTTCTTACACCAATAAAATCATCGGTGGCAAACATAAATGGACGTAAATACAAGGAACTTCCTTCTTTGGTTGGAATCCAGTTTTGGTCTAATTTTACTAATTCACTTAATCCACCCATGAATAATTCTTCAGGAATAGTTGGCATTCCCATTCTTTGAGCCGAAATATTAAATCTTTCAAAATTATCCAAAGGACGAAATAATTGAGGATTTCCTTGTTCATCTTTAAAAGCTTTCATGCCTTCAAAAATTGATTGTCCGTAATGTAAACTTGATAAAGCAGGAGAAAAACTAATATTTCCGTAAGGTAAAATCTCTCCTGTTTGCCATTCACCATTTTCATAATCAACTCTAAACATGTGATCTGAAAATATTTTTCCGAATTCTATATTATTAAAATCACAAGTATTGATTCTAGATTGAGAGTTTTTGTTAATTTTGATGCTTATTGCCATCTGTAAATTTTAAAAATGAACGCTAATTTAATAATTGAAAATTCTTTCATTGAACCTTTGTTCGATGAGTTTTTCGTGGTCAAAGAAAAACAAAATTCTATACAATACAAGTTCAGTGGAACCAACCAACAACGCTTTGTTTTATTGATAGATAAATCGCTTAATAACAGCGAAATGGATTTACTGAATAATATCATTCAAGCTGGCTTAAAATTAAACGTGAACGAAATGGCGCTTTTAAATATAAATGAGCAAGATGAAGGTGCTTCCATTAGTGACGTAATAATAAGCCTTAAGCCACTAAAAATGATTATTTGGGGCTGCGATGAATGGATAACAAAAGAAGCTTGGAATATTCCCTCACACCAGTTTGCCATTGTACGAAGTACACAAATATTAAAAGCGGAACATTTAATAAATTATGAAACTAACAAAGATTTAAAGATGCAACTTTGGAGCTTTGGAATTAAAAAAATGATTGGATAATGGAAATAATTTTTGCAAGTCATAATGAAAATAAAGTAACAGAAATTAGTGCGTTAATTGGGGCTAATTTCACTGTTAAATCACTCCATGCAATTGGCTATCATGATGAAATAATAGAAGATGGCGAAACGCTTGAGGCCAATGCATTGATAAAAGCAAGAACCATTTATAATAAAACTAAAAGCAACTGTTTTGCCGATGATACTGGCTTATTGGTGGAAGCATTAAATAATGAACCGGGAGTTTATAGTGCGCGCTATGCTGGTGAACAAAAAAATGCCAACGATAACATGAATTTATTGCTAAAAAACCTTGCTGAGTTTGACAATAAAAACGCACGTTTTGTAACTGTAATTGCTTTAATAATTGATGGAAAAGAATATTTGTTTGAAGGTGAATTATTAGGTAAAATTACTGATACTAAAACTGGTAAATTCGGATTTGGTTATGACCCAATATTTATTCCAAATGATTTTAACATTTCATTGGCTGAAATGGATTTACAAGAAAAAAATAAAATTAGTCACCGAGCAAAAGCATTTGAAAAAATGATAGCCTTTTTAACTACTTACAAGCAATAAAAAATCTAAAAACACTACTTTTTCTCTAACCTCAGTTGAGTGATATTTTTTATCACATCGTTATAAACACTGTCGAGCAGCTGAGGTTCTTCTAAATAGTAGGTATAATTATCGTTGAATTGTTTTTCTGTAATATTATTTTTCTTGTAAACATATTCATAATGCCATAACATTGATTTGTTTAAGCTATCAATAAAAAAACCTTGTTGGTTAACACCTGCTTCCGCAATTTGAATGTCTGTTAAAATGTTTGCCATTTTAGTTCTATCAAAAAACGGATTTGGTTTTAAAGAATTATCCGTTTGGCAAGCAATTGTAGTAATAACTAATGCAATTAATGCATATTTGTAAATTGAATTTATCATCATGAGTATAGCTGCAAATATTGAAAAAATAAAACAACAACTAAGCCAAAATATTAAATTAATTGCGGTAAGCAAAACAAAACCGGTGGAAACCCTTATGGAAGCTTACAATTCAGGACAAAAAATATTTGGTGAAAATAAAGTTCAGGAGCTTGTTGGCAAGTTTGAACAAATGCCAAAAGACATAGAATGGCACATGATTGGTCATTTGCAAAGCAATAAAGTAAAATATATTATTCCTTTTGTGGCATTGATTCATTCGGTTGACAGTGAAAATATTTTACTTGAAATCAATAAGCAAGCCGCCAAAATTAATAAAATTCAACAAGTGCTTTTGCAAATTAGCATTGCCGATGAAGCAACAAAATTTGGTTTTGAAGAAGCAGAATTATTTAACCTTTTAGTAAAATATGAAAACCATGAATTTCCCAATATTGAAATAGTTGGTTTAATGGGAATGGCAACATTTACTGATAATGAGGAGCAAATTGCAAATGAATTTGCAGGCTTGAAAAAGCTATTTGACAAAGTAAAAGCTAATTATTTTTCATCTCAAACATCTTTCAATCAATTATCGATGG
>CAMCQX010000135.1 GCA_945876985.1 Chitinophaga pinensis | reverse complement strand
TTGTTTACTACAATTTTTGAACTTCCATTAAAATAATAAGAATTATTTAGACCAAATCTATCAGCACTTAATGCTGCTGAATAAACCGTTCCATGATTTCCATTGCCACTAGCATCATTGGCATTCCCATTAAAACCCCACCAACCTTTTAAACTATCTGTTGGTACATAGCTTGGCAATTGAGCCATTGTAAAATTTGCAAAACCTAGCATTGCAAATAAAGTGTAGATTGTTTTTTTCATAATTTTGTTATTTAAAAAACAAATATAAAAATAAATTTCATATTTAAACCAATCCGTTTAATTAATTTTTAAATGCTAAGCATACTATTGGGTTTGAATAATGCCAATAATTAATTTAAAAGAACAAAGGTTAAAAGCCTTGGGTTTAAAAGTAAAAGCTATTAGAAAGGATAAGAAATTAACTTTACAGGAATTAGCATATTCAATTGGTAAAGACCATCAATCAATTTATAGACTTGAATCAGGAGGAATCAATCCTTCCTATTTGTATTTATTAGAAATATGCAAAGGTTTAGAAATAAATATCTCTGACCTTTTAAAGGAAATAGAATAATAAAACTTTATGCCGATTTAAGCGTCCTAGGCTGCATTTAAAAGCACCTAAAAAACTGCACTCGAGAAAAATACTTTAGGAAAATTAGATACAGCCACAAGCCAAATGCGTGCGGTAGCCTTTTGTTCTGAATGCGTTAGCAAGGAACTGTTATAAAATAAAATTTAATAGTTGCATCTTGTCTATTATTATATAGTCGAGGACGTCTGCAATGGCGAATTTTGAAAATTATTGATTGAAAAAATCCATTGCCACGTCCTTTAGGGCGTGGTATAAATGAATCGCCAATTGGCTTTAGCCAAAATTAATGGGGAATTTGGCTAAAGCCAATTTATTATTTTCTTCTTCTCCACGCCCTAAAGGGCGTGGCAATTAATCCTTGTTTATAGCCAAATCAATTGAGTATGATAATATGTAATGGATTTAACAAAAACCGATTTTTACAAAACTATTTCATCCTTTCCCGATATGTCAGGACTTCATACTTCATCATTTATATGTGCCAATCTCTCGTGTCTGGATTCGGCAAACTCACCAAGACAAAATCTATTTATACTTCATAATTCCCGATTCATAGTAACTTTATCATTTATAATTTATAATTTATAATTCATACTTCATAATTTCTCAGCTCTCAGTGCTCATTTCTCTGTGCCCAACTCTCGTGTCTGGATTCGGCAAGCTCACCAAGACAAAATCTATTCATCATTCATACTTTATCATTTATCCTTCATCATTCATACTTTATCATTCATACTTTATCATTCATAATTCATTCCTATATTCACGCCCCAATATTTAATAATTAATGGCAGAAAAATTTGAAATAGAAACTACTCAATTAGAAAAGGTTTCGGTGCATCAGGTAGGGAATAAAACCAATAACGAAGACCTCATTATATCGAAGGATTTGTTAGATTTAAGTGATGGAAAGTTGAAAGATTTATTGATGAAATTTTTCGTTTCCTCATTCAGTAATCCTGAGTTTTATAATTTCAGTTTTAGTAATAACAATTTTACTTTAAATCCTATTTATAGTTATGCATTGCAAATGTTTGAACATGGCAGTGCTTTTCATATCAATAGCATCCATATTGCAAAGCATTTATATGAACTTTCTACTCATCCACAAATAAAAAGTGGTGATTTGTTTATTGCTTATTTTGCCAATATTCAAGTGGAAGATGAAGACGTGGAAGCCATTGGAATTTTTAAATCGGAAAACAAATACGACTTTTTAAAACTGAACCAAATAGATTACGTTTTTGATGTGAGTTATAACGATGGAATTAACATAGATAAGTTGGACAAAGGTTGCTTAATATTTAACACCAATGCCGATCAAGGTTATAAAGTTTGTATTATAGATAAAGGGAATAAAGGCAACGAAGCGCAATATTGGAAGGATAGTTTTTTACAATTAAAACCTTGTAGCAATAATTATAACCATACCAAAGAGTTTATGAATATTGCCAAAAACTTTGTAACCAAACAATTGAACGAAGAGTTTGAAGTAACCAAAGCCGACCAAATAGATTACTTGAACCGCTCGGTTGATTATTTTAAAACCAATGACACATTTGACAAGCAAGAATTTGAACAAGCAGTGTTTAAAGATGAAGGTGTAATAGAATCGTTCCGCACCTTTGATGAAGCTTACCGAATGAGCAATGAATTGGATATTTCCGATAGTTTTGATATATCGAGTCAGGCTGTAAAAAAGCAAGCCAGAATTTTTAAAAGCGTGCTTAAATTAGATAAGAATTTCCATATTTATATTCATGGAAACCGAAACTTAATAGAACAAGGAGTGGAAGAAGATGGACGTAAGTTTTATAAAATTTATTTTAAAGAAGAGGAGTAAGTATAGTTGATAGTTGTCAGTTGATAGTTGATAGAAAAAAATAAATTTAGAGACTTGGAAAGCTACGTTTAAAATGCGGAGTGCGAAGTGACAAAAATGCGAAATATCTTTCCCGAACTTTATATGCAATTTACAAAAACTTATTTACACATAATAATTCCAAAATTTGTAATTTAACTTTATAATTTATAATTAATACTTCGCACTTTTGGCACTCCGCACTTCGAACTCAGAAAATAACTCCGCACTTCGAACTTCGTTAAAACAATTTATTCTTATACGTAGGTGTAAATCCTAAATGTTGGTATGCTTTTTCGGTGGCTTCTCGTCCGCGAGGCGTGCGCATCAAAAATCCTTCTTGAATTAAATAAGGTTCATAAACTTCTTCTATAGTTCCACCATCTTCACCAATGGCAGTGGCCAAAGTATTTAAACCAACTGGTCCGCCTTTGAACTTTTCAATCAAGGTTTTTAAAATCCTGGAATCCATTTCATCTAAACCTTCACTATCCACGTTCAATGCGTTTAAAGCAAATTGAGCAATTTCTAATGTAATAGTTCCATCGCTTTTTACTTGTGCAAAATCTCGGGTTCTACGCAATAAAGCATTTCCAATTCTGGGTGTTCCCCTACTCCTACGCGCAATTTCCCAAGCAGCTTCTTCATCAATAATGGAATTCATAATGGTAGAGCTGCGCTCAATAATGGTTTTCATCAAAGCTTTGTCGTAATACTGCAAACGAGCATTGATTCCAAACCTAGCACGCAATGGAGAAGTTAATAATCCGGAACGAGTAGTAGCTCCAATTAAAGTAAAAGGTTCAATTTCTAACTGAATACTGCGCGCATTTGGCCCGCTATCAATCATAATATCAATTTTATAATCTTCCATGGCCGAGTACAAAAACTCTTCCACCACTGGACTTAAACGATGTATTTCATCAATAAAAAGTACATCGCCTTTTTCTAAATTAGTTAACAAACCAGCTAAGTCACCTGCTTTTTCTAACACAGGACCGCTTGTTGTTTTTATATTCGCACCTAATTCGTTGGCTATAATAATACTTAAAGTAGTTTTTCCCAAACCAGGAGGGCCATGCAAAAGCACATGATCCAATGATTCACCACGTTGTTTGGCAGCTTGAACAAATATTTTTAAATTTTCAATGGTTTTTTCCTGACCTGTAAAATCATCAAATAATCGCGGACGTAAAACACGTTCCAATTCTTTGTCAACATTGGTTAAATTACTTTCTTCAGGATCTAAATTTGGATTTCTCACGAGGGCGAATATAGTATTTTTTTCTTTTTGATGATAAGGTTGAAGTGTTGATGGGTTGAAGTGTTTATGTTTTTATGTGTTTATGTGTTTATGTGTTGAAGTATTATAGTTAAAAAAATAACTGCTTTGTAATTTTGAAATAGTAATATTATTTTTAAGAAAAGTTCAGTGTTATCTGCAAAATCAAACATGAAATTTTTGTTGATGTTATCTTTTATTAAAATTGTGAGTTTTCTGTTCAATAAAATCATAAAAGGTTTACATGTAATTTACTAATTTGCGCACTTTGAATAATTATTATGAACAAACGTAAACAATTACAAGAATTACGCGACCAATCACTTTTAGGTGGTGGAGTTGACCGCATTGCTTCGCAACATAAAAAAGGAAAGTTAACAGCCAGGGAACGCATTCACTTTTTATTTGATGAAGGCAGTTTTGAAGAAATTGGTGCTTTTGTAACACATCGTTCTAAAGATTTTGGAATGGAAAAGTTACAGTTTTTAGGCGATGGCGTAATTACAGGATATGGAAATATAAATGGAAGATTAGTGTATGCTTTTTCGCAAGACTTTACAGTATTTGGAGGTTCACTTTCAGAAACACATGCGGAAAAAATTTGTAAATTAATGGACTTAGCTATGAAAAATGGTGCGCCATTAATTGGCTTAAATGACAGCGGTGGAGCAAGGATTCAAGAAGGTGTAGTTTCATTAGGCGGTTACGCAGATATTTTTTATAAAAACACCATGGCAAGTGGCGTTATTCCTCAAATTTCGGCCATCATGGGGCCATGTGCTGGTGGTGCTGTTTATAGTCCAGCCATAACCGATTTTATAATGATGGTAGAAAACACAAGCTATATGTTTGTAACCGGACCAAACGTAGTAAAAACAGTAACTCACGAAGAAGTTTCAAGTGAAGATTTAGGAGGCGCTTCGGTTCATTCAACTAAAAGTGGTGTAGCTCATTTTACCGCTGCCAATGAAATTGATTGCATCAATCAATTGAAAAAATTGATCAGTTATATTCCTGAAAATTGTGAGGAAAAAACTCCTGATTATACTTATGAATCAACTGATGAAACTAGACCCAAATTAGCTGATATAATTCCTGAAAATGCCAATCAACCATACGACATCAGAGAAGTAATTAGTGAGGTAATAGATGAAGAAAGTTTTTATGAAGTTCATAAAAATTATGCTGAAAATATTGTGGTTGGATTTGCCCGTTTGGCAGGAAGAAGCATTGGAATTGTGGCTAATCAACCAGCCTATTTAGCAGGAGTTTTAGATATTCATTCATCGCAAAAAGCTGCACGTTTTGTGCGTTTCTGCGATTGTTTCAATATTCCGCTTTTAGTGTTTGAAGACGTTCCAGGATTTTTGCCAGGAACCGACCAAGAATGGAATGCAATTATTACCAATGGTGCAAAATTATTATACGCATTTTGCGAAGCAACTGTTCCTAGAGTTACCGTAATTACTCGTAAAGCTTATGGTGGCGCTTACGATGTGATGAATTCAAAACATATAGGAGCCGATATGAATTTTGCTTGGCCTACAGCCGAAATAGCAGTGATGGGCGCAAAAGGTGCTGCTGAAATTATTTTCAAAAAAGA
>CAMCQX010000134.1 GCA_945876985.1 Chitinophaga pinensis | reverse complement strand
TTGCATTTTATTTTTTATTTTTTTTTATTTTTATAAAAATTATTTTATCAATCTTTGTGAGAGCCTGTGAAATCAGTTGTTAACAAGCGTTGATATATAACTATATCAATAAAAATATTTTATAGCTTATAGATTTGTTTATAATAAGTTTATAATTTTTTTAAGAGTTAATAACAGTAATTTATAAAAAAATGATTCTTATATGTATTAATAAACATTGATATCTTCAAGCTTTTATGTTTAACTTATTAACAGATATGTTTTTATTTTTTTATGAAATATATAAATAAATAATTTCAAATGCTTGACTTTATAATGTTCTATCATAACTTTGTTTTTGTAATCAAATTAAATAAATAAATAATTATGGCAAAAGCTAAAAAAACAAAAAAAGCAGCACCAACAAAAAGTGCAGCACCCGCAAAAAAAGTAGCAGCTAAAAAAGCAGCTCCTAAAAAAGCAGCAGCTAAGAAAGCAGCTCCTAAGAAAGCAGCTCCTAAGAAAGCAGCAGCTAAAAAAGCAGCTCCTAAAAAAGCAGCAGCTAAGAAAGCAGCTCCTAAAAAAGCAGCAGCTAAGAAAGCAGCTCCAGCAAAAAAAGCAGCTCCTAAAAAAGCAGTAGCTAAGAAAGCAGCTCCTGCTAAAAAAGCAGCTCCTAAGAAAGCAGCTGGTAAAAAGAAATAGTTTTTACTTTTTTTATAAAAAAGCCTTGTCAAATTATTTGATGAGGCTTTTTTGTTTATAAGCCTTATTTTTGTTTGATTATAAATTATGATTATTTCATTACATCCCAAAAACCCAAATACAAGAGACTTGAAAAAAGCTGTTGATATTTTAAACAACAATGGTGTTGTAATAATTCCTACAGATACCATTTATGCATTAGCATGTAAATTCGATAACAAAAAAGCCATTGAAAGAATGTGTAAAATTGTCAGTAAGAAACCTGATAAAGTTAATTTTTCATTGTTATGTGCTAGCCTTAGTCATTTAAGTGATTATACTTCTTCACTTGATAAAAGTGTATTTAGACTAATGAAAAATAATTTACCCGGTCCATTTACTTTTATTTTAAAAGCAACTAATAGTGTTACAAAATATTTTGAAGGCAATAAAAAAACAATTGGAATTCGTGTTCCTGATAATGTGATTGCACAATTATTAGTAGAAGAAATTGGCTCTCCATTAGTTGTTACTTCTATTCACCACGATGATGTTATTATTGAATACATGACAGATCCAGAAGAAATTCATGATAAGTTTGAACATTTGGTAGATGCGGTTATTGATGGAGGAAATGGAGGAAATGTTCCATCTACAATTTTTGATTGTAGCACAGATGAAATTATATTAGTAAGAGAAGGTAAAGGAGTTATAAACGAATAATAAATTATACTCACAAGTTATCCCACCAATATTTTATACTCTTTTTTATCTTATTTTTGTAAATCAAAATATGTTTTCTGTTTTTACAGGAATATTATTTTATTCAACAATTGTTTTACCTATTCAGTAATTTATTACTGTTTTTATTTTATATAAATGTTTAAGAAAGTATCCATTTTTTTTGTTTTTTGTTTTGTCTTTTTTGTTTCAAACAATGCTTTTGGCCAAGTTCAAATTATTTCACCCGATAGCAATGAATTAATTGATTCGGAAGAGGATGAGGAAGCTGATGAAGAATCTATAGAATTTGATAGTATCATCGTAGAAACAAATGGTCCTTATTGGGATTTTTTACGTCCTCGTGATTTTACATTTGATACAATTAATGCTCCAGCAAATAGGTACTATAATTTTTGGGATACGGTAGTTATAAATCCATACAATTCGGACTTAAAAATAATGAACGATACCGTTGTGCTATCTTTGGTTACTGATGGTTGTGGTTTCCATCCGCCTGCAATTGGCGATTTAAGTTCTACTTTTGGTTTCAGGCGATGGGGGCGTAGAGCTAAGTTTCATTTTGGTGTAGATGTGAGAATGGATGTTGGTGATCCTGTTTATGCAGCTTTTGCTGGTGTAGTTAGAATTGCTAAAAAAAGTACTGATTATGGTAACATGGTTTTAATCAGACACGACAATGGTTTAGAAACTTTATATGCTCATTTTTCGCAATTGCTTTGTTATATTGGTCAAAATGTGACCGCTGGCGATATTATTGGTTTGGCAGGAAGTACAGGTCGTTCTACTGGTCCACATTTGCATTTTGAGGTAAGGTTTAAAGGTGAAAAAATTAACCCCAATAAGTTGGTTCATTTTCCTACAGGCTCACTGTTGTCGGATTCATTACAAATAGATAAAAGCTGTTTTAAACATTTATATGAAGTAAAATCGGCTAAGTTAAAACTAAAGATTCCAAAGTATGTAAAAGCCCGCAAAGGCGATACATTGTATAAAATTGCTAGAGAATATGGTGTTTCGGTTAAACGTTTAGCACGTTTAAATAATATTTCGAAAAAGACAAAAATAAAACGTGGCCGAAGAATTAGATTGAGGTAGATTTGATAAAAGTTTTACCGAAGATATCTTAGATAAACGCAGACGTCCGTTGTTGTGTCTCCTGACCAACAACTTTTTTTCCCGCAGATTACACAGAAAACACAGATTTGTTTACAGTTTAAAAACTTTGTTTTCTATGTTTCTATGTGATTCAAATTTATATAAAATATTTTTTACTTATCCATTTTGCTAGCTGCTAGCTGCCAGTAGCCAGGTGCTAATATCCTGTCAACGGTTTATCTTTTGGAAATTTAACTTCAAAACCAAATTTCACCGATTTGCTTTCATCGGCTTTCAATTCCATTTTCCAAGTTAACTTTCCTATATTTGCATCGTAAGTAGCACCTTCATATTCCAATAATTTCACTTCTATCTCGCTGTTATTCGATACCGGAATTTGATCTTCAATGGTTAAAATAATTGCATCTTTTTGCGTGTTTTTTACCTTTATTTCATAAGTAGTTTGTTCCTTTTTTGTACTTCCAAAAAACGATTTAGAACTAAAATCTTTCAACTTAATTCTTTCTACTTGTATGCGTTTATCTTTTCCTAAAGTTAGTAATAAAGTATCGTTAGCAGTTGGACTTACTATTGTTTTTCCCGTAAATGTTCCATCAAAATAAACATTGGCTTCACCACTAATTTGATTGATTAAATCGTTGGCTAAAACCTGCGCAGTTACAAACACTTCTTTGTTTAATTTTGGCACTACTGCATATCCATAAATTGCACTTTGCGCAAAGCTAGTTAAATCAACTTGATGATTTTGATTATCGCTTGGAATGGTATATGCGATGTTGGTTTCAAATTCAGTATTGAACATGTTTTGAGTAACAGTAGAATTTGCCCATTTGGATTTAATGCTTTTTTGTGTAGGTTCATCCGCATCTATTAACAAATCTCTTGATCCCGCAATTTGTACTTGTTGCACATGATCTCTTCTTATAAAAAATCCTAACCAATTGGTTTGTAATTCAGGTTTGATGCCGCCTTCAGCAGGATTTGAAGTAGTTAGTTTTAAGTTTACGTTGTTCCAATCTTCGCCAGTACTTTGGGTAATATTGGCTTTCAAAAAAAACTGAACATTGCTTTTATTGTCTTTTATCCTAATGTCGTAAAATGGCTGCCAGCTTACGTTTCCAACCAAGTAACTTAAATCTATTTGTGCATCTTGCACTTTATTATCCGATTTTACTGTTAATATAACTTCATTATTCAAAGTCAATTTCCCATTATTATAAGCTGCTAATTGTTGCTCTACCGCGTTTTTATATGCATAATATTTAGTTTCTAAATGACTTAAACGAAACCAATTTACTTTAAAATCATCCAATTTTTTATGGTATAAATTCATCAAATCTTCCAACTCATCATACTTCACTCCAGTTTGGTTACTGCCCACATTTTTATTGGCCAACATCAAATCTTTTTGATGAACTATTGTTTCTTTGTCAGCTTTAAAATCGGCAAGTGCCGCATTGATATTTTCCAATGAATCTTCTAACAAAATAATATCAGCAGGCTTTTCATTTTTATTCAATAAATCATTTCTGCTGCTAACCGATAAAATAGTTAAATGTTCATTGGCTTTTACTTCCAAACTATTCATGTTAATGTATGGCGAAAGTTTGTCGAAAACAATATTGAAAACCCCACTTGCCTCCAAGTTTATTTTTGCAGTTCTAGTAACTTGTGCTTGGCTGTTAAATACCGTTACATGGCTTACTACGCTAGTTACTTTGCGTTCAATTGGCTTGGTGTTATTATAAATAAAATCATCGTAAACGCCAGCATTTTGCGCTGACATATTGAATGAAATAGCTAGTGCTAAAACGAATGTTGAATAAAATATTTTCATGAAATTATTTATTTAAATCGATAGGTAAATTTTTTAAATCTAGAAGATCTTTATCTCTTCCAGAAGCTTCTTTATTAATTCTTAAATGATGCAATGAAATGTAGTCAATTAATATTTCTTCTGAAACAA
This sequence comes from Chitinophaga pinensis, assembly GCA_945876985.1. Classification (GTDB taxonomy): domain Bacteria; phylum Bacteroidota; class Bacteroidia; order UKL13-3; family UKL13-3; genus JAAFJM01. The sequence continues at coordinate 917 of CAMCQX010000134.1, read as the reverse complement.
CTTCTTTTCTTTCTTTCCAACAATCATCAAATGATAAACCATCAACCGATGTAATAATATCTATCCTTTCGGGTGGAAATCCAAGTTGAACTATTGAATTTTCTTTTGTAAAATCATTGATATTAATGTCTAAACTTCCAAAACCAAATTCGTATAAAGTTTTGACAAGTTTTTCTGCATTTTCTTTATCAGGATTTACCCAAAAGTCTATATCACCAGTATAGCGTGGAAAGCCATGCATTGCAACTGCATAACCCCCAACAACTAAATATTTTACATTGTTTTTATTTAACAACTGTATAAACTCTTTGAAGTCTTGACTTATTTCCATTCAAAAAAAACGTTATATAATTTTGTCTTATTTTTTCAAGTGCAGCTAATCTTTCATTAGGTGTTTTTGTTAACCAATATGCTAAATCGGTTTCAGGTTCTTCGCCTAGTTTATATTTTGCAACATGCTTAATCATCTATCAAATATAATGTTTTAAGTTTACTTTTTAATATATTTTGTTAACGAATCAATTCAAAATTCAACATCTAACATTCAACATTTACAATGGAATATTTCCGTGTTTTTTTCTTGGTAAATTCACCACTTTATTTTCTAACATCTTAAACGCTTTGATGAGCTTTTTTCGTGTCTCTTCCGGAAAAATAACTTCATCAATGAATCCACGTTCTGCGGCACGGTATGGATTTGCAAAAATATCGGCATACTCTTTTTCCTTTGCAGCTAATGCAGCAACTTGGTCATCGGCTTTGTCAATATCTTTTTTGAAAATAATTTCAGCAGCACCTTTTGCGCCCATCACTGCTATTTCGGCTGTAGGCCAAGCAAAATTCATATCGGCTCCTATATGTTTTGAATTCATCACATCGTAAGCGCCACCATAAGCTTTACGAGTAATTACGGTAAC
>CAMCQX010000133.1 GCA_945876985.1 Chitinophaga pinensis | reverse complement strand
AACATAAAATGGCCTAATGACATTTATATTGATAACAAAAAAATAGCTGGAATTTTAATTGAAAACTCATTGCAAGGCCGCAAAATAAAACAAACTATTATTGGAATTGGTCTAAATATTAATCAAGAAACGTTTGAAAATAAAAATGCTATTTCTTTAAAAAATATTTTAAATCATAATTTAAACATTGAAACCGTTTTACACGAATTAACCCATCAATTAAATAGTTACTATCAATTACTTGCATTAGGTAAATTTCAAAAAATTTTAGAAAAATACAATGATTTATTGTTTAGAAAAAACGAAACTTGCTACTTTAACATCAAAAATCAATTGGTATTAGGGCAAATTGAAAGTGTAAATGAATACGGATTACTAAAAGTGTTAATTGGCAATGAATTGCAAGAATTTGCTCACAAAGAATTAGAAATGATAATATAGAAAAAAGTACTTAGTTAACTAGTTTTTAGTACTTAGTTCGTTTAAAGAAACTAAGAAACTAAGTACTAAGAAACTAATTACTAAAAACTAACAAAAACTATGAAAAACATTTGTATAGATATTGGAAATACGCAAACTAAGATTGGAATTTTTGATAATTCTAACTTATTAAAAACTATAATGTTAGATGTTTTAAATGTGGAAAATATTGAAACTATTATTGTTGAAAATCAAATTGAAAATAGCATTATTAGTAATGTAAATGAAAGTGAAGAGCCTCTTTTACAAATGCTTCAAACTAAAACTAAACTTTTGCCTTTTAATCATTTTACTATATTACCTTTTCAAAATAATTATTTAACTCCAAATACTTTAGGATTAGATAGAATAGCTTTAATAGCTGCAGCTGTTCATTTGAATAATGATTCAAATGTGTTAGTAATAAGTTTGGGCACATGTGTAACCTTTAATTTTTTGAACCGTAAAAAGGAATATTTGGGTGGAGCAATTTCGCCTGGATTGAACATGCGTTTACAAGCTATGAATCATTTTACAGCTAAATTACCACTATTAACTTTTAAAGAGCCAACAGATTTCAATGGAAATTCTACTGAAAGTTGCATGCAAAGTGGCGCTTTTTTTGGATTATTGGCAGAAATAAAAAGCAGAATTGAATTATATGAATCAAAATTTGGCGAAACAGAAATTATTTTAAGCGGTGGAAATTGTTATTTGTTTGAAAAACACATAAAAAAAGCCTTATTTGCGCATCCCTATTTAACACTATTTGGACTCAATAAAATTTTAACATACAATGTATAAAGCCCACAATTGGCAACCTATTCTAGTAAAAAACAAAATCAATATTTTTTTTATAATTTGTTTTTTGTTTCAAACTTTCAGCTCATTCTCACAAAATTTAACTCAAAGTCCTTATTCGTTTTTTGGAGTTGGCGATTTGCAATATATTGGTTCGGCTACACTCGGAAATATGGGACAAGTAAGCCAAGGATTTAGAAGAAAATACGATTTAAATATTTTAAATCCTGCATCTTACAGTGCTTTGGCACAAACAAATTTAGAAGCTGGAGCCATGCTAAATAATGGAACGCTAAAAAGTGGAAGTTCTAGTTTAAATGCATCACTTTCAGGATTAACATACTTTAATTTTGGTACTTTAATTTCAAAAAAAGGAATTGGAATGGCATTTGGTGCTGCACCTTATTCGGCAATAGGTTATGACATTAGAAGAACAACAGTTTTAAAAGTTGATACATTTAATGCTTTGATTGATGTGAATGCTACTACTTCACAATTAGGCAGCGGTGGATTAACAAGGGCATTTTTTGGCGTTGGTACTAAATTAAATAAATACTTTTCCGCTGGAGTGAATGTAGGATATATTTTTGGACAAATCAATTCAAGAATGATTCAAACTGCACCTGCTCAATATTATATTTTTAATTGGTCTGCAGAAAGAAAAGACAATGTAAATGGATTTATAATTGAGTACGGATTTCAATCACATTTTGATAGTTTAAATTTAAGCTTACCAAAATATAAAACCGTTATTGATTCAAATGGATTTGAACATAAAAAATTGGTAAGAAGCCATAAAAACCCTATTTCAATAAATGCAGGACTTACTTTTAATGCAGAAACCAATTTAACAGGAAATCAAAGATATTCATTCAGAACACTTGCCATTGGCGGTTTGGATTTGGGAAAAGATTCGATTAAAACAGACGAAACAAAAACTGGTTCGGTTACCATTCCATTTGAAATTAAATATGGAATAGCAATTACAAACAATACCAATTGGACTGTAGCTGCCGATTTTGGGACAGCAGCATGGAGTAATTACAGTAGTTTTGGACAAAATAAAGGCCTTCAAAACTCTTGGCATTTTAACGTTGGCGCTTGTTGGCTTCCTGATATTAAAGAAGATTCGAGAAATTATTTTAAACGTTTAGAATACCGACTTGGTTATAAAATGGAACAAACTAATATATTTATTGATAATCAGTCTGTAAACATTAGTAGTTATCATTGTGGAATTGGAATTCCCATTGCTGAAAGAGATAGGTATAAGAAATTTTCGCGGGTAAATATTGGATTTGAATATTTAACTCGTGGTGCAAATACTACATTAATCAATGAGCAGTTTTATAAATTAACAATTGGCTTGGTTTTTTCTGATAGGTGGTTTATTAAATATAAATATGACTAATTCTACTTTCCAAAAAACCATTTTAACTGCTGTATTTACAGCTGTAATTATACTATTACAATCCTGTAAAAACGATAATATTGAAAAAATACAAGTACTTACCGCTTCCGATAATTTACCTTTAGAAGTTGGGACAAATATTATATTAAACTATACAGATTCTGGTTTGGTAAAAGCAAAAGTATTTGCGCCAATGCTTGAAAGATATGATAACGAAAAAAGTAATCAATCAATTATGAAAAAAGGTATTACTGTTTATTTTTATAATAAAGATAAAAAAATTACCAGTTATATCAAATCAAAATACGCTGTAAGAGACGACAGACAAAGAACAATGACTGTTAAAAATGAGGTAATTGTGGTAAATATAAAAGGTGATACTTTAAGAACAGAATCGTTGGTTTGGGACGAAAAAACCAATAAAATAAATACCACCGACAATGTTAAAATTACTACCCCCGATGAGATTATTTATGGAGAAGGATTGGAAAGCAATACCGAATTTTCACAATATAAAATTTTTAAAATAACAGGAATTTTAAGCATCAAAAAATAATGGAAAAGTGGATTCTTAGAAATTGGTTAGTAATGGCAATTATTTGTCTTTTAGTAGGATTTTACATTTCTATTTTCGAAGACTTTGTAGCAGGTAAAGCCTATTTATATTTTATACTTACCATTATTTTTACCATTGTCTGGCTAAAAAAAAGAGGCAGTATTTAGGTAGTTTGAATTTCAGAATGCCAATCAAGTAAGGCGTGAGAGAAGTGATATTTCCTAAAAATTCAACAAGCTCAAAAACCGAGGTCGTTGAGCTTGTTTAAATGAATATTATTTGAAATTTAGTATTCTTTGGGAAATTTTGAAATTGAAAAATCAATGATCAATGATAATAAATCTACTTTGCTTCTTCTTTCTTTGGTTTAATTAATACATCATCAAGCATTCCGTATGCTTTAGCTTCCTCCGCTATCATCCAATAATCACGGTCACTATCAGCCTGAACTCTTTCAAAAGTTTGTCCGCTATGGTGCGAAATAATATCGTATAATTCTTTCTTTAATTTTTGAATTTCACGCGCAGTAATTTCTATATCACTTGCTTGTCCTTGAGCACCACCCAAAGGTTGGTGAATCATAATACGCGCATGGCGTAAAGCAGTACGTTTTCCTTTTGCGCCAGCACACTGAAGAACAGCACCCATTGAAGCTGCTAAACCAGTACAAATTGTTGCAACGTCTGGTTGAATCCATTGCATGGTGTCATATATTCCTAAACCAGCATAAACTGATCCACCTGGGCTATTGATATACATTTGAATATCTCTGCGCGCATCTAACGATTCTAAAAACAATAATTGTGCTTGAACAATATTGGCCATATAATCGTCAATGGCAGTTCCTAAAAACAAAATTCTATCAGCCATTAAACGAGAAAACACATCAATTTCTCTAAAATTCATTGGACGTTCTTCAATCACTGTTCGTGTCATGTTTTGCGGCATATTTCCAATGTACGCATCTACTTTTAAACTACTTATGCCTTGATGTTTGATGGCATATTTTCTAAATTCTTTTCCTACATCCATGTTTTATAATTATTATTTTTAGTTTTTGTCAAATATATATTGATGTTTATTATTGTCAAGCTAAATGCCATTTATTTTTACTGACATTTAGGCTAAATTATCAAAAACATCTTCTAATTTTAAAATAAATTCCGGCAAAATTGGAGTACTGATTTCATCGCCACTTGTGAGTAATTTGGAGCTTTGGTATTTTCCATTTACCAAAGTATTGATGGTTAAAGTTTGTCCCATTGGGTTAATAATCCAATATTCTAAAACTCCAGACTCTTCATACACATCAAATTTATATTTTAATTCTTTTTTGTTATTGCCTTCCGACAATATTTCAATCACTAAATCGGGAGCACCAATGCAACCATATTCATCTAATTTTTCTAAATCGCAAATCACACAAATATCAGGTTGAACTACTGTAAAAATATCTTCATTTTTCCTTGATTTTACTGGCAAACGCACATCAAATGGTGCTGAATAAACTTGACATTTTTTATTATCTAAATAATTGTGAATTTTAGTGAATACAGTTCCTGAAATTTTTTGATGAATTCTTTTGGGGGCAGTCATTTTAAAAACTTTGCCTTTAATTAATTCCACCATTTCTTCCATTTTAAAGGTTAAATAGTCGGCATACGAATAATTACTGTATTCCATGTCTGGTTCTTTTACTTCCATTTTATTATTTAAAATTATACTCTACAAATTTAAATTTTATATTAAGATACAAGCTATTTTTATACAATTTGTTTTTTTAGTGGAAAAAATAAAAACAAAATGAGTGCTTATTAAATGTTATGCTTTAAAATTGCGGCATGGAAATACTTGAAATATTTAAAGAATTACTCACCAATACCAAAGGTTTTTTAGAGTTATTTGTTCAAAATCATGGAACATGGATATATGGTTTGTTGTTTTTAATTGTGTTTTGTGAAACTGGTTTAGTAGTGCTGCCATTATTACCTGGCGACTCTTTATTATTTACTGCTGGTGTTTTAGCTGGTAATGTAAATAACAATTTAGATGTTGGCTTAATCATTATTTTATTAATTATAGCCGCTTTATTAGGCGACAATACCAATTATTTTATTGGTAAATTTTTAGCTAAAAAGGGCGAAGGTGCTAAGTTATTTGGCATATTTACCATTAAAAAAGAATACA
>CAMCQX010000132.1 GCA_945876985.1 Chitinophaga pinensis | reverse complement strand
CAATGCTTAATTCGCCACCAAATACAATGACTTCATCTCCTTCTTGGCAATTTATTTCAGTAATATCAATCATGGTCATGTCCATACAAATACTACCAATAATTGGCGCTTGTTTTCCATTTACCAGCATATAACCATTTCCATTACTTAGTTTTCTATCCAATCCATCAGCATAACCTATGGCTACAATGGCTATACGTGAAGGCTTAATTACCGTGCCTTTACGTCCATAACCAATGCTTTCTTCTACACTAATATTTCTAATTTGTGAAATAACTGTTTTTAAACTTCCAATAGCTTGCAGTTGTTTTTGAATTTCCAAAGCTGGGTCAATTCCATACAAACCAATTCCCAAACGTACCATATCGAACTGTGCATTTTTAAACCGAACGATTCCGCTGCTGTTTAATATATGTCGTATAATTTTGTAAGAAAATTCACTGACTATTTTTTGAGAAAATGCATCAAATTTATCAATTTGATTTTGAGTAAAGGCATCGTGTTCACGCGCCTCACTTGCTGCCAAATGTGATAAAATACTTTTTATTTGAATGTGATTATTTTGTGATAAAACCAACAATAAATCTTGCAATTGAGGTTCATCAAAACCTAAGCGTTTCATACCAGAATCTAGTTCAATATGAATTCCAATTTCTTGTCCGTTGATGGCTTTTATTAAATCATTTAAAATACTCAGATTATAAATGGCTGGTTCGAGGTTATATTTTAAAATCAAATCAAAGCTAGATTTTTCAGGATTCATCACCATAATAGGTGTTTTGATTCCTGCCTTGCGCAGCACCACACCTTCATCGGCATAGGCTACCGCAAAATAATCCACTTGATTAAATGCCAATGTTTTTGCTATTTCATAACTTCCAGTTCCGTAACTAAAAGCTTTTACCATGGCCATTATTTTGGTTTTTGGTTCAACTAATTTTCTGTAAACATTGAAGTTATTGGTCAATGCATTTAAGTTAATTTCAAAAACGGTTTCATGCACTATTTTTTCCAATAATGCATTTATTTTTTCAAACTCAAATTGCCTAGCACCTTTTAGTAAAATAATTTCGTTTTCAAAAGTTAAACTACTGAAAGCATCAATAAATTCTTGGGTGTTGTTATAAAATTGTGTATTTACTTGAAATAAGTCTTGATGCTTTTCAAACATATTTCCAATGCTAATTAGCTTGGTAATCTCATTGGCTTTTATCAACTCATTAATTTGAGTACATAAATCTAAATCGATTAAACCACTTTGGAAAATATCGGAAATAATCAATGTTTTATTCAATCCATTTCCTTGATGCAATAAAAAGTTCAAAGCAATTTTCAAACTGTCAATATCGTTGCTATAACTGTCGTTGATAACAATACAATTATTATTGGCTTCTTTTAATTGTAAGCGCATTTCAACTGCTTGCAGGTTTTCAAATTGTGCTAAAACTGTTTCTATATTAAATATAAACAATTGTAAATCATGAACCATTAATATCAATGCCAAACAGCTACAAGCATTCCAAATACTGGCTTCATCGGTAAATGGAATAACTATTTTGTAATGATTATATGTTATTTCACTAAAGTTGTTTTGAACGCTAACAGTAAATTGGAAATGTGCCTTTTCACCTTGTTTACTCCACGAAAATAAATTGATAGAATGTTGCGAAGCAAAATCTTCTACAGCAGTTTTAACTTCACTTTGATCAGCGCAATAAATTAACTCTTTTACATTTGTAAACAACTGCAATTTTTCATTTAACTTATCATTATCGTTGGCAAAACCTTCGCTATGCGCATGTCCCAAATAATTAAACAATCCAATGCTTGGATGAATGATTTGAGCCAATGTTTTCATTTCGTTCGATTCCGAAATTCCTGCTTCAAAAATCCCTAATTGATGTTGATTATTTAATTGCCAAACACTTAAAGGAACTCCAACTTGCGAGTTATAACTTTTAGGGTTTTTACAAATGTTTACCTGATGATTCAGCAATTGATAAAGCCATTCTTTTACAATTGTTTTTCCATTACTACCAGTAATTCCTATTACAGGAATATGAAATAAATTACGGTGATGTGTACTTAATTTTTGTAATGCAATTTGTGTGTTTTCAACCAATATAATATTGGCATTTGCAAAAAAAGAAACATCCATTGTTTCACTAACAATAAAGTTTCTAATACCTGCACCATAGGCATCGTTCAGGTATTTATGTCCGTTATTTTTATTGCTTTTTAAAGCAAAAAACAAACTTGATTCGGCAAAAATTATTTTACGAGTATCAAAAAGTAAATGCGCAATTTTATCATTTCCATTGCTTTTTAAAAGCATGGTTCCATTGATAATTGAAGCAATATTTTCGATAGAATAGTTATTCATTTGACAAAGCAATAATAGGAATATTTACTTAAAAATTTCATTCCAGGTTGTTTCATTGAATCCAACATAAACTGAGTTGTTTATTTCTATCAACGGACGTTTGATAACAGAAGTATTTACTTTGATAATATCAAATGCTGTATCCGGATTTTGAATGGCAGCTTTTTGTGAATCAGTTAATTTTTTATAAGTAGTTCCTTGCTTATTTACAATTTGTTCTAATGGTAATTTACCAAGCCAATAGTTGAATTTGTCTTCTAATAATATTTCCTTTTTGTAATCAAAGAATGTGTATTCAATGCCATGATTGTTCAACCAAGTAAAAGCTTTTTTCATGGTATCGCAGCTTTTTATTCCGTATATTTTCATTTTTTTCTTTCCTTAATTAATCGTTCTGTCACTTCTTCTATCAGCAAGCCAGCTCTGAGTGTCATGCGGGTTTGGTATGTTTTTCCGTTTAACTTGTATTGTGTACAATTGCTTGATGTTGTGGCTGTGAAAAGCAGAGAATCATTCTGCATAAATATCAATCCACCTTTTGGCGTACATCCTAATTTTTTATCTTGTCGGCCGTTCATTAATTCCATAAAAGTAATGATGGTACTTTTATCCTGCGTAAAAGTTGTAAAAGTATCGCGGTTTTGATAAGCTTCAATGATTACTTTGTTGCAGTTTTTTAGTTTAGTATTAAGCAATGCTTTTACCTCGTCTTCATTGCCCGAGGTGCAAGAAAATAAGAACAAAATGCTTATTGTATAAATGTATTTCATAATTTTATAGTTTTTTTGCGTCATTGCGAGGCACGAAGCAATCTGTTTATTTTTTAGAGATTGCCACGCTACGCTCGCAATGACGTAATTTTCTTGCTGTTGTTGTGTCTCACGACTAACAATTTTTTGCCCGCGGATAACGCAGATTACACAGATATTTTATTTTTCTGCGCTTATCAGCGAAATCAGCGGGAACCTTTTTTGCTCCTTCATTCATAATTACAATGAAGCCAACACATCTTTAATCGTATCGTCAATTATTTTAGCTGGATTTTTACTAAATACATTGTCAATTCTATTTGCCATGATACAATTTACTGAAACAGCCTGGTGACCTAAAACATTTGCTAATCCATAAATAGCAGCGGTTTCCATTTCAAAATTAGTTACTTTTTTTTCGCCTACATTTAAATTGGTTAGTTTATTGATGAGATCAGTACTAATTCCTTTTGCTTTTAAAAATCTTCCTTGTGGCGCATAAAATCCACAACAAGTTGCAGTAATTCCTTTGATATAATTTGGATTCAATTGCTTCATTAAATCAGTGCTTCCATTCTCAATGTATGGAAATATAAAATCATAACCCAATTGCGCTTTTATAGATTGCTCCAATTCAGTATTTCCTTTTCTGTTATAAAAATGCATTACACTATCAAGACCAAGACCTTGTTCACTAACAATCACTGAATCAACGGGAATGTTTGATTGCAATGAACCTGAAGTGCCTATTCGAATAATGTTTAAAGCAGTATGATTTTTTTTGATTTCGCGGGTTGTTAAATCTACATTCACCAAAGCATCTAATTCATTCATACAAATGTCAATATTATCGGTGCCAATGCCGGTACTTAATACCGAAATTCTTTTATTTCCAACATAACCGGTATGCGTAAAAAATTCACGTTTATTTTTTTTTATTTCAATTTTGTCAAAGTACTTACTCACTTCATGCACCCTGTCTTGATCACCTACGAAGATGATTGTATTTGCTATATCTTCGGGTAATAAATGTAAATGATAAATAGAGCCATCGCTATTTAAAATCAATTCACTTGCTGGTATTTGGTTTTCCACTTTTTATTAAAAATTACAAGGTTCGAAATTAGTGTTTTTAGCTAGAGTATAAATAGTTTTTGTAGATTTTTTTATTTTAGAAAACCCTTTTTTGTTTTTGTTTGTTACATATCATGAAATTGAATAACATAAAAACCATATTTTATTATTTAATTGCAACAAAACAACTAATTACTTAAACTAAGAACTAATCACATTAATGAAAATTACCTTTTTAGGTGCCGCCCGACAAGTTACGGGAAGCATGCACCTTGTTACTTTACAAAGCGGCTATAACATACTTATTGATTGCGGAATGGATTACGAATTGAAACGCAATCCAACTTTTAAAGAAGACATTTTTCCATTTAACCCTGCCGATATTGATGCCGTTATTTTAACGCATGCACACATTGATCATTCTGGAAATTTACCAAGTTTGGTTCACCAAGGTTTTAAAGGAAATATTATTTGTACGCCAGCCACTGCAGAGCTAACAGAATTTTTGTTGTATGACAGTGCCAATATTCAGTTAATGGAATACCGAAAAGCATTGGGAACTGCCAAGAAAACAAAGCGAGGAAATGTTTCGAAACCATTGTATTTATCATCGCAAGTAAAAGATACAGTAAACCAATTTGTGTTGGCTAATTTCAATGAATCATTTACCATTAACAAAGAAGCAAAAGTTACTTTAATAGAAGCTGGACATTTGTTGGGAGCTGCTTCTATAAAAATGGAAGTGGAGGAAAACGGTAAACGTAAAACCATTGGATTTACTGGTGATTTGGGGAGAAGTAATTCTAAACTTATTAATGATGCGACCATGATGAGTGGCATTGATACGCTTGTTACGGAATGTACTTATGGCGGACGAAAACATAAAATTACTCAATCGGCAGAGGAAGAAATGTTGCATTATATTACCACAACTTGTATTGATATAAGAGGCCGATTAATCATTCCAGCATTCAGTGTTGGGCGAACGCAATCCATTGTTTTTACAATTAATCAGTTAAAACGTAAAGGATTAATTCCATATGTAAAAATATTTGTTGATAGTCCATTGGCCATAAGAAGTACCCATGTTTACGAAAAGCACGCGGAACTATTAAATCCTGAAGCTGCGCAATTTCAAAAGGAATTTGGAGCATTATTGGAACATAACGACATTGAATATTTAGACGATATGAGGCACCACGAAGCTTTAATGTATTACAGCGATCCTTGTGTAATTATTTCGGCT
>CAMCQX010000131.1 GCA_945876985.1 Chitinophaga pinensis | reverse complement strand
CAGTGTACTACCAACAAATTACAATACTGCAGTAAATACAGTAAAAAGAACAACTGATATATACAAACCTTCAGTAGTAAGAACCGATAATAGTACAAAATTATCAAATACAAGTTTAGGTAAAGGTGCTACATATTCAAAAGTTAGTAAAATTGGTGAAACAAAGAATAACCAACAAACTAATGGTTCAATTTATACCAGAGTTTATGCGCATGCAGGTGGTAAAGTTTCTGCAACTTGGACATCTGCTCAGGATGGTCCGGGTGTTGGTTCAAGTTCAAGAGGATCAGGATATAATCATTTTAATGGAACTTCATGGGGAAATCCAATTCAATCATCTTTAAGAATTGATCCTGAACGCACGGGTTTCCCAAATTATGCATATAGTGCTGCTACTAATGAAGAGTTAGTTCTTTCTCATATTGTAAAAGCCGGTACAGGATTAACTGGTGGTTTAATGCTTAACCGTAAAACTGGTTTAGGTGCTGGCACTTGGACAGGAACTGCCGTTTTGGATAGTTCTAATATTTTGATTCCAGGAATTTTATGGAATAGAAGTGTGGTATCAGGTAATTATTTACATGTTTTTGCATCGTACACTGACTCAAGTTCTGCACAGCCTAATGGTGTAAATATAAACGGAATCAAATCGCCACAAGTTTATTCGCGTTTAAATTTAACTACAAACGCTTGGGAAGTAAAAAAAATGTTACTACCAGGTTATACCTCTGAAAGAATTTACAGTGGTGGAGGTGATAACTATGCACTAGATGCAAAAGATTCAAATGTTGCTATTTTAATTGGTGGAATGTCAGATGATGTTCAATTATATAAATCAAGCGACAATGGTTCAAACTGGACAAAAACAATTATAGATTCATTTCCAATTCCTGCTTTTGATTACATTAAATTAATTGATACTACTTATTCAAACGATGGTAGTTTAAGTGTAACTATTGATAAGTATGGCAAAGCACATTGCTTTTGGGCTAAAGCTAGAATGATTAGATCTGCTGGTACTGCAAATGGTTCTTATTCTTATTATCCTGGCCAAAATTCAATTTTATATTGGAAAGAAGGAACTTCTATAGACAGTATAAATTTAGTTGGACAGTCGCCTGATATAAATAAAAATGGTGATTTAGATTTAGGTACAAGTTGGAATGCAGCTGGTACTCGCTATTTTAGCAATTCAATTGCTACCATGCCACACGCCATGAGCGTTGACAGTTTTATTTACATGATTTTTTCTGGAATGACAGAAGGTGATGTTGATGCCAATGGTAAAAATTATAGAGATGTTTATTTAAGATATTCTAGTGATTTAGGTACAACTTGGAGTACTAAAATATTGAACTTAACAGAATTTATTGGTTTTAACCAAGAGCAAGTTTTTGCAAGTATCTCTCCAACTAGTGATGAAAATATTCACATTACTTTCTCTCAAAGTACTGTTATTGGTGGTTACGATGCAGATGATAATCAAGAAGCTGGTAACACAACTTATGAAATTATGCATTTAAGTGTTCCTATTGTAAATATTTTAGCTGGAAATGTTGGTGTAATCAATGCTAAAAATGATGCATTTAATATTGTTAGCAATTACCCAAATCCTTTTAAAGGCACTACAAATATTGAAGTAAACTTTACTCAAAGTACCAATGCTACTGTAAAAGTATTTAATATTATGGGTCAAGAAGTTTATAACCAAAACTTCAATAAAATTGCGGCTGGTTTAAATAATTTAGAAATCAATTTAGGTAGTGTTGCTGCTGGAGTTTATTTTTATAGTTTAGAAGCTAATGGCTTTAAAACTACTGGTAAAATGATTGCTGAATAATTAATGACTGCAAGAAAACTCCAATTTCTTATTAGTCTTAAATTAATTATAAAACAAAAAAGCCATTCGAAATTCGAATGGCTTTTTTTATGAATATTGATCTATTTTTTACAAGTAATTAAACCAATTCCAACGTTTTATTATAACAAACATCAAAAATATTAGGTATTGTTTTCAATATGTTAAATTGAACCAATTTTGAAAATATTTCAAGCATTTCCTCTTCATTTATTTCTGCTTTAGCAGCATATTCCAATTCCCCAAACCATTTCATGGCATCGGCTAGTTTTATTTGATAACGCCAAGCTATTAAATCAACGGCTTCATCATTAAATTTTAAATCGTTACAGCTTTCATTTACTATGGCCAAAACCTCGTCTAAAGTAACAGGTTGAGCGTTTATAAATTCATTGGTAGCTACTACCGCAAAACAAGGCCAAGGAGTTTTACATTCACCTATCATTTTGAATTCACCATTGTCAACAAATGGCTTGGTAGTAAATTTTTCCCACATAAAAAGTTGTGCAGTATTTTCGGCTAAAGCTTTTCTTGCTCCAGCCAAATTTCCAATTACTTCAAAATCGGTTTCATGATTTATGGTCAATCCGTTATTGACTGCATTTACATAAGCCATTAAATGTGAACCAGAATTAAACCTACTTATTGCATATTTATTTCCCTGCATGTATGCAATGCTATTAATAGCCGATTTTGCATTCACAAAAATACCCCAACGCAATGGTGAGTTTACGTAAAACTGAACTATTTTACTCGGATTTCCTTGTGTAATATCTGCAATAACACCTTCGGTTAATGCAATGGCAATATCAATTTCTCCATTTCTAAGCATTTTACACATGGCGCCAGTTCCACCTGGAACATCTATCCATTCAATGAGAATTCCTTTTTCAGCAAACTTTCCATTTTCAATGGCCAAATGCCAAGCCAAATTAAAATGTTCAGGAACACCACCAACTCTTACTGTTTTTATCATTAAATATATAAATAATTAAATGTACAAAAATGTTTTAAAACCATACAAATTTAATAAAATGTTAGTTGCTAAAAGCAATAGAAATACTCAAAAAACAATTTATATTTGCCCACCGAATTTTATGAAAAAAATACTAATTGCAAACAGAGGAGAAATAGCTTTACGTGTAATGCGCACTGCTAAAGAAATGGGAATTAAAACAGTTGCCGTTTTTAGTGAAGCCGATAGAAAAGCATTACATGTTCGTTATGCCGATGAAGCAGTTTGTATTGGCCCTCCGCCAAGTAATCAAAGTTATTTACTAGGTGATAAAATTATTGAAGTTGCTTTGCAATTAGGTGTTGATGGCATTCATCCTGGTTATGGTTTTTTAAGTGAAAATGCTCATTTTGCTCGCAAAGTAAAAGAAGCTGGCATAACATTCATTGGCCCAAGTGCTGAAAGTATGGAGCTAATGGGCGGAAAAATTTCTGCTAAAAATGCGGTAGCAAAGTTTAATGTACCTATGGTTCCCGGAACCAAAGACGCTTTAACAGATGTAAATGATGCTAAAAAAATTGCTGCAGAAATTGGCTATCCAATTTTAATTAAAGCAAGTGCTGGTGGTGGCGGAAAAGGGATGAGAGTGGTAGTAGTTGAAAGTGAATTTGAAGAACAAATAAAATTAGCACAATCAGAAGCAAAAAGTGCTTTTGGAGATGATGCAGTTTTTATAGAAAAATATGTGGGTGCTCCTCGTCATATTGAATTTCAAATTCTTGGCGATACACATGGAAATATCGTTCATTTATTTGAACGCGAATGCAGTATTCAACGCAGACATCAAAAATTGGTGGAAGAAGCGCCTAGCAGCTGTTTAACCGAGGAGGTAAGACAAAAAATGGGCGAAGCTGCTGTCAATGTTGCTAAAGCATGTAATTACGTTGGTGCGGGAACGGTAGAGTTTTTAGTAGACGATCAATTGAATTTTTATTTCTTAGAAATGAATACTCGTTTACAAGTAGAGCATCCGGTAACGGAACAAATAGTAAACTTAGATTTAGTAAAAGAGCAAATCAGAATTGCCAGAGGCGAAACATTAGGATATGCGCAAAGTGATTTGAAAATTAACGGACATGCCATAGAATTACGTGTATGTGCCGAGGATCCTGCCAATAATTTTTTACCAGATATAGGAAGATTAAATACCTATAAAACACCACAAGGTTATGGTGTTCGAGTGGATGATAGCTTTGAGGCGGGGATGGAAATTCCAATTCAATACGATCCAATGATTGCAAAGCTTATCACTTTTGGAAAAGACCGTGAAGAAGCTATAAAACGGATGATTCGTGCCATTGACGATTATCAATTAACAGGAATAGAAACTACTTTGCCATTTGGCAAATTTGTTATGAAACACGAAGCATTTATCAGTGGTAATTTTGATACTAAGTTCATTGAAAAGCATTTCAATCCAAAAAATTTAAAGGAATTAAATAATTACAATGAAGCATATGCATTTGCCGCTGGTGAATTATTTTTTGCAAATGAAGCAAATTCAAAACAACAAGCTTTAGTAGAAAAAAATAGCAATTGGTTACAAAATAGAAAAGCATAAGAATTTTGTAATAAAATTGTTTTCAAATAAAAATCAGTACAGAATTAAAAAAACAATACCTAAAATTGCAGCGTGGAAAAAATAATTAACCAAACAAATACTAAACCGCTTGAATGCCCTGTTCCTCATGGCAAAAGATGGAAGTGGCTTGGTTATATAAAAAAACTAGGCTTTTGGGGCTTTATGTTTTTCTTAATTAAGGGAATTACCGTTTGGATCATTTTACCTTATTTGGCTGCCAAAGGAATTTTTAATTGGTAAACAAATAGCTGCTAGCAACTAGCTCTTGACTTCAAATTGGAAGCCATTTTTAATAATAAAATTCATTTTAACTTTACCAATCATTTTGTTTTTAAAACCTATATTTGCCATTGAAAGGTCGGTGTAATATTTGAAAAAAATTAATACCATTTAATAAACAGCTGAACCGCTTTGTCAAAACCAGGCTTTTTTACCCTCGGGGATTTTTGGCAACTTGTTACCAAAAACGTTAGAAGGTTGCGACTCCTGTGGAGGCTAAATCCTATTCATTTACGGATTTTATTCAAAAGCCGACCTTTCTTTTAAATTATTTTACTCAAGCATTATACTCAAATATTTATCTATTTATACCATGCTAAATCTAAAAAAAAAATTATTCTTTTTCTTTCTTTTTATTATTGGAATAAATTCAATTTTTGCTCAACAAATAAAAGTAATTACCTATAATATTAGGTTAGATGTGGCAGTAGATGGAGCAAATCAATGGGGAAAAAGAACCAATGCAGTTGGCTCATTATTGAAAAAACATTCGCCCGATGTACTTTGCATTCAAGAAGGTTTATATAACCAAATATTGGATTTACAAACCATGTTACCCAACTATTTTTATGTGGGCGTTGGACGAGATGACGGAAAAGAAAAAGGAGAATTTTCGGCTATTTTTTTCAAAAAAAGCATGTTTGAATTAGTAAACGCTAACACTTTTTGGTTATCGCCAACTCCCGAAATAGCAGGAAGTAAAGGTTGGGACGCGGCCATT
>CAMCQX010000130.1 GCA_945876985.1 Chitinophaga pinensis | reverse complement strand
ATAATATACATGCGCATGAGCATTTCTGCCCAATCTTGGCTTTCAGTTCCACCTGCTCCAGAATTAATATTGATGATGCAGTTAAACATATCTTCTTCCCCACTGAGCATGTTTTTAAGCTCTAATTCTTCCACTATTTTACAAGTTTCCGAATAGTTTAAATTTAGCTCCTCTTCGCTAATTTCATTGGCTTGATAAAACTCGTAAAGCACTGCTAAGTCTTCCACTTTAGCAAGTGAAAAATCGAATCCTTCTGTCCAAATTTTCTTTTGTTTAATGCCTTTTAGAACAGCTTCTGCTTTTTTGGGATTGTCCCAAAAACCGGGTTCTAAGGTTAAATCCTCTTCTTCTTTTATTTGTTGTAATTTAAAAGCAACGTCAAAGATACCTCCTCAGCGCAAACACTCTTTCGTCTAAATTTTTTAATTGATCATTGGTCATAATTGGCAAAAATAAGTTTTTAGCCACAGATTTCACAGAAGCCAGAGATTTATTAAATATCTAATAGCTTTTAAAAGGTAATTTTTTCAATTTTCTAACCATGTAATGTTTTAATTCAACCCCACTTATCAACATTTTTTAACCAAAACACTAAAAATAACCTACATTTGCCGCTTTAATGGGAAATATAGTAGCAATAGTAGGAAGGCCAAATGTTGGCAAATCAACACTCTTTAATCGTTTAACAGGCAATAAACACGCTATAGTTGACGATTTTAGTGGAGTAACACGTGATAGACATTACGGAAAAGCCGAGTGGCTTGACAAGGAATACAACGTAATTGATACTGGAGGATACGTTCCAAACAGTGCCGATATTTTTGAAGCAGCAATTAGAAATCAAGTAAAAATAGCCATTCAAGAATCGGATGTGCTAATGTTTATGGTAGATGTATCAGTAGGAATTACCGATTTGGATACCGAGTTATCGTTGATGCTTCGCAAAAGCAAAAAACCAGTTTTATTGGTAGTAAATAAAGTTGATAATTCAAACCGTCAGCTAGATGCGCATGAGTTTTGGGCATTAGGTTTCGATAATATTTATAATATTTCATCGGCAAGTGGTTCGGGAACTGGCGATTTGCTGGATGAGGCCATGAAACATTTAACTTTTGAAGATCAAGATATTGATGCTGATGAAGTGGAATTACCAAAAATTGCCATTGTTGGCAGACCAAATGTTGGAAAATCAAGTTTAATCAATGCATTGCTTGGTCAAGAAAGAAACATTGTAACCGATGTTGCTGGAACAACACGCGATGCGATCAACTCACATTATAAATTATTTGATAAAGAATTTGTGTTGGTTGATACCGCAGGAATTCGCAGAAAAAACCGCGTAACAGAAGATTTAGAATTTTATTCTGTAATGCGCAGTATCAAAGCTTTAGAAGATTGTGACGTAGTAGTTTTGGTAATTGATGCAACAGTTGGATTAGATAATCAAGACATGAACTTGGTTTCGTTAGCTGTAAAAAACAATAAAGGCTTAGTTATTTTGGTAAATAAATGGGATTTAATAGAAAAAGACCATAAAACCTCGTTAGAATTTGAAAAAACCATTCGCGAAAAACTAAAGCCATTTGATGATGTGCCAATTGTATTTACATCGGCTACCACCAAACAACGTATATTTAAAGCAATAGAAGAAGCTTTACACGTGTATGATAATAGAAAACGTAAAATCTCTACCAGTAAATTCAACGATTATATTCTTGAAAAAATTGAAACTTATCCGCCACCAAGTGTAAAAGGTAAGTTTGTAAAAATAAAATATGCCACGCAATTGCCAGGTAGAAGTCCAAGATTTGCATTTTTTTGTAACCACCCACAATATGTTACAGACTCTTACAAACGTTATTTGGAAAATAAAATCAGAGATGAATTTGATTTTGTAGGCGTGCCAATTATAATTTATATGAGAAATAAATAAAAAAATTTTGTTATTAACAAATTAGTCATATATTTGCCATCGAATTAGAAATTTAATTAATTAAACAAATCAAACAAAATGAAAAAAGTATTATCAATCGTTGCCGCTTCTGCTATGTTAGCTATCGTAGCTTGTGGTCCTTCTGCTGAAGAAAAAGCAAAATTAGATGCACAAAAAATGCAAGATTCAATCACAGCTGCACAACAAGTTGCTGATTCATTAGCTGCTACTGAAGCACAAATGATGGACACAACTGCTGTTGACACAACTGTTGCTGTTGAAGCTGCACACTAATTTCTTTTCTTTTTAACAGAAATCAAATTTAAAAAAGTGCCATCCCGAAACGGATGGCATTTTTATTTTACAACATTCTGAATTACAACGAATAAAAAAAGTTAATTATTTGCGAATAACTTTTTTTATTTTTATAAAAAAAAGTACATTCGCAGTCCTAAAAAAATAAGCTCATGGCACAACGTACATACCAACCATCGGTAAGAAAAAGAAGAAACAAACATGGTTTCCGTAAAAGAATGGAATCGGCTTCGGGCAGAAAAGTTATTGCTTCTCGTAGAGCACGTGGAAGAAAAAAATTAACAGTTTCTGACGAAAGACGTCACAAGAAATAGAAAGCCTTATCCCGAGTTTTACTCTAAAGGATTAGAATTCGGGATTTGTTTTTTATATTATCACACATCGTATTTAATTAATACATGTGTTTTTTTTGTTTGTAAACAAACCAATGTAAATATCACTTAAACAGTCTTTGTTTTACGATGAAGTATAGTTTTCCCAAACAAGAAAAAGTTGTATCATTAAAAACAATAGAGGCACTTTATTCCAAAGGGAATTACAGTGTTTTAATCTTTCCATTTAAAATTTCTATGGTTTTTGTTGCTAAACAGCAATCCAATTGCCAGGTTTTAATTACTGTTCCAAAACGAAATTTTAAAAAAGCCGTAGATAGAAATAGAATTAAACGCCAAATCAGAGAAATTTATCGGTTAAATAAGCATTTATTATTGAATAATACTGCATTGCAAAGCAAACAAATTGCCATTTCAATTGCTTATATTGGTAAAACAGATTTAGATTATAAACAGGCAGAAAATTCATTGCAAAAAGTGATTAATTTAATAGCGCTCCACCTTGAAAAAGATCATTCAATTTCCGTTTCTCCTATTAATTAAAGGCTACCAACACCTGGTTTCACCTTATTTGCCCAATGCATGTAGGTATAATCCCACTTGTAGCCAATATGCAATAGATGCAATTACGAAACATGGAGTTTTTAAAGGAACTTATTTGGCTATTAAACGAATTGGTTCTTGCCATCCATGGGGTGGAAGCGGTTTTGATCCTGTTCCTTAATTTTAAAAGTGTTTATTTTATAGAAATTATTTAATACAAAAAACATGAAAACAACAATCATTACACTATCGGTATTATTGGTTTTAGTATTGCTTTCTCAAGCATTTAGATACATTACAAACCAACAAGTGGAAGAACAAAAATTCACAGTAGTAAAAAAGTATCCAGCATTTGAAATTCGTTTTTATCCTTCAGCGGTTTTGGCCACTGTTTATTCCAAGGCAAAAACCTACAAAGAGCTCGCTAGTCCTGGTTTTAACAAGTTAGCAGGATATATATTTGGCGGTAACGATAAAGAAACTAAAATAGCAATGACGGCTCCGGTTAGAATGGATATTAATGACAGTAATTCAAGCATGAGTTTTGTTATGCCAGCTAATTATTCAGTTGAGAATTTACCTAAGCCCAATAATGCAAGTGTAGAGGTAAAAAAAATTCCGGAAGAGTATGTAGCAGTTATTAAATTTGGTGGTTATGCCTCTGATGAAGATATAAAAAACTATTCCGAAAAGCTTCAAAAATTACTTTTAGAAAATGGTATTTTGAGTCATGGGAATTATCGGTTTTTAGCATATAACCCACCTTTTCAAATTATTGGAAGAAGAAATGAAATTATAGTTTGCATAGACTGGAAGCAATAATATGCAACGGACTATAGTAAAATTTTTATTGTAGCAATAATTACTATTGCAAAGCGGCTGATTACACCATATATTTGATGAAGCTTTTATAATAAACTCTGCCATGAAAATACGCTTAATAGTTTCCGTTTTATTAATTGTTTTGCTTTCGCAAAAATTATTTGCGCAGCAAAACCAACCTTCTTATCAGTTTGAATTAGACAGAGCTAATAGTGCTTATAATGGTAAGAAATACAACACCGCAGTGGGTTTGTACAAAAAAGTTTATCCTAAAATAAAAGATCCTGAGCAAAAACAAAAAGTGCTTTTTTACATTGCTGAAAGCTACCGATTAGGAAATAATTATTTGCAAGCTTTTAAGTGGTATGAAGAAGTAATTAACGCTAAATACCCAGATCCTGTGATACTTTATAGTTATGGAAATTTGCTAAAATATTTTGAAAAGTACGATGAAGCAAGCCGCACATTTGGTGATTATTTGTTTGAAATGCCAGAAGATAAAAAAGGAAAATTAGCTTTACAATCATGCAATATTGCGCAGCAATGGAAAGCAAATCCGCAAAAATTTACCATTAATAATGTAAAAGAATGGAACACAGAATTTAGTGATTTTTCGCCTTTTTATAGCAATGGAAAAGTATTTTGGACATCGAGCAGGAAAGAAAGCACCGGAAGTTTGGTTTTTGAATGGACAGGCCAAAAAATGTGTGATATTTTTGAAGCTGATTATACTTCAGGTTATGGCAAACCAAACAATTTACAAGGCAAAGTTAATAGTGTTTATAACGATGGAACAGCTTGCTTAGATTTAACTCAAAACATCCTATATTTTACACAATGTAATGGCACAGATGGCAAAGGCATTAACTGCAAAATATATGTAAGTTATAAGCAAAATAATTTGTGGGGCGAACCTAGTTTATTGCCATTTAATTCCGATAGTTTTAGCTGTGGTCAACCGAGTTTAAGTGCTGATGGTAAAAAGTTGTTTTTTAGCAGTGACATGGCTGGTGGTTTTGGCGAAAAAGATATTTATGCAAGTCAGTTTGATGAAGTAAAAGCGGTGTGGCAAACACCCAAAAATTTGGGAAATATGGTGAATACTTTTGACGATGACATGTTCCCGTTTATTAATGAAAACAATGAACTTTTTTATTCCACCAAAGGAAAAATTGGTTTGGGCGGATTAGATATTTTTAAAACACAAGATTCAGCTAATACGTATAAAGTTCCTCAAAATTTACAGTCGCCAATTAACAGCGGTGGCGATGATTTTGGAATTGCTTATTTGCCTGCTAATGTGCAAAAACCTAATATGCCAATTGCATTTTTTACATCCAACAGAATGGATGGTTTGGGCGATGATGATATTTATAGCATTTCAATAAAACCGTTTGTGTTTTTGGTAAAAGGAAAAGTATTGGAACGTGAAACCAATGCGCCAATTAGCAAATCGTTGGTGGCTTTAACCAATAATGAAGGAAAGAATTTATTTACCGTCAATACAACTGAAAAAGGAGCGTTTAGCGG
>CAMCQX010000129.1 GCA_945876985.1 Chitinophaga pinensis | reverse complement strand
AACAATGAAAATACTTTGGTAATAGATTTAGAAAAACTGATACAAAGAAGATTTAGTTAAAACAAAAAGCCTGTTAGTTAAAAAACTAACAGGCTTTTTTTATAAACATAAAACAAATTTTATTAGCTACTTTTCTGCTAATGCTTGATCAATTTTTAGTTTCAAATTAGCATAATGCGCTTTGGCTTCATCGGTAGTTCCGCCTTTACAAATAGTACCAACTTGCTTTAATTGCGAAAGTGCTGCAGCCTGAGAAACGGCATCGTACCTGCCCGATTTGAATAAAGCGATGATGTTTTCTACATAAGCATTTTGTAAGTTTTGACGGAAAGTATTTGGATTGTTAGCATCTGCTGAAAAACATGCTTTTGTTAAGTCGTTCATCATTTCCAAAACACTGTATTTATTACCATAAAGTTTGGTATCGGTTAATCTTCTTAACATGGTAGTATTTAACAAATGCGCCATAATGCTGGTTTGATAACCTAAAATTCTGCTGTGAATTTTTGGATCTTCATTGCTACCAAAAAAGTTAAAGCCTCTGCGTTGCAATTGCAAATAATTATACAAATCGGCTTGAACAGTAAATGCATTTGGTGCAAATGCATATTTTGTTAAAACTTCCATTGCACGTTTTTGCTCTTTATAGTCAACTGGAATTAATGGTTTAGTAGCACCCGTTTGTCCAATAAAACTTCTATCTACAAATACACCACCCACATAACGAGCAATTACGTTTACTTGGTTAAAATATTCCGATTGAGCAATTCTATATGCTTGGAATAATTCTTGGTAACTTTGACCGTTTTTGCTGTATTTTTCTTTTAATTTAGTGAATAATTGATTGGCCAATTTTATTCTGTCAACACCAAAAGAAATGGCATCACCACTCATATCGTTTACATTTATTCTTGGATCAATTCCGCTTCCTACACCACGCATGTCATCTGCATCATTTCCAAAAATTAAAAGCGTATCACTAGAACGTGATAATATTTTTTCTAATCGCGCTTTTTCACTAGCTTCATTGTTCAATCCTTCTGAGTATGCAAACTCTATTGCCCAAGCATCGTAAGGACCAGGACGAGTGGTAAAATAATCGCCTTGTTTGCTTTTATCTAAGGCCACATTTACTGCAGGATAATCCATCACCGAGGCGATTAAACCAATTTTACGGGTAATTTCTTTGTTGTTTATTTGGTTTGGTTTAAGCATTTGGCTGGCCTTCATATTGTGGTTTAAACCCATGGTATGACCCATTTCATGCATCACCAAATAATACAATGATTGCTTAATATATTCGCGTTTTTCTACATCACTAATGCCTTGCAATTGCATGGCATTTAAACCAAATAACGAAGTTTGGTGTAATTGATTATTTGCATCGCAAAAAGTATTCATGTTTTTGCTAAATGGCTTTTGAATATTCATTGCATTGGCATCAAATAACTCTTCTTGGCGTAATTTATTTGTAACAAAAATGTATTCAAACATGATGTCGGCTCCTAAAATTTGACCTGTTCTTGGGTCTACAAAACTAGGCCCGTATCCACCAAAAGGTGGTTGTGGTGATGAGGTCCAACGCAATACATTGTAACGAATATCGCCAGCATCCCAAGTGGCAGTGTCGGGTTGTTCTTTTATGACCACAGCATTTTTAAAACCTGCCGCTTCAAAAGCCAAATTCCATTTTTCACCAGCTTCTTTAATGGTTGCTTTAAATTCTGAAGGTGTGGTATTTTCAATCCACCAAGTAATAGGTTCTATTGGTTCAGAAATGGCAGCATTGGTGTCTTTTTTCTCTAAATTCCAGCGGTGAATCATGTCTTTAAAAGCAACAGCATTTGTTGTGGTCATGTCTTCTACTTGTTCACTAAAATAACCCACTCTAGGATCATCGGCTCTGGGTTTAAAATTATTTTTTGGTGCTTCAATTAAAGTATGTTGTAAAAAAATACTTACCGCACGCTCGTCTGCTACTTCCTTACCTCCACCAGCTGTTGGCATTGGATTATCGTACACATATTCTACAATTAAATCTGTGTTTTTTTCATAGTTTTTTATGCTTGAAAATTTAGTTTTTTCTTTGCTCAATCCGCCCAAACTAAACCCGGCTGGTAATCCAAAAAATGGCGATGGTTTTACTTGGCACAAACTTTCGCTTAAAAAAATGGAGCTTGCATCTAATAATATTTCACCTTTTTTTACATCTTCGGCAACTATTTTCTGATTTACTAACATAGCATCGCTAATATTTGCGTTAGCCGATTTACTGATTGGGTTATTTTTATCAAAATAATAGCCTGTGTTTTTTACTACAAATTCTATTTTATCAAAATACCTGCGAATGGTAAATAATTTGTTATCGCGGAAGCTGCCTCTAAAATGTCCAGCGGCTACAACGCCATCAACTGTGTATGAAAAATAAATATATTCTTTGTTTAACTGTTCTTTTTTAAGCACCATGAACAAATTTCCAGAAACTGTATCTTGGAAAAGTGGAAATAATCCATCTGTTTTTTTACACGATTTTATTTTATCGGCAATAGAAGTAACTTTTGGTGCCGGGGGTGCTGCGGCAATAGGCTTTTTCTTGGTAGCACAAGAAGCCACAACAATAAAAGCAAAGGTTATCAAGGAAATTTTACGCATATTTATAATTTGTTATTTAAGCAAATGTGCTTTTTTAAGTTAACAAACCAAAACCATTTATGTAAAGCCTGACTTTATTTTTTGTGAAATCTGACTAAATCCAACCTAATTTCTTTGTATTTAAATATATTTAGATATTTTCGAACCTTAATAAATATCGTAATTTGAAAAATCTAATTTTTACTATTTCCATATTATTCATTTGCATTTTTAATGCAATGGCCCAAACTACCATACAAGGAAGTGTAACTGATGCCAAAACAAATGAAAAATTAATTGGCGTTTCGGTTTTGGTAAAAGGCTCCAACAAAGGTGTTCAAACTGATTATGATGGTCAATTTATTTTGAAAACAACCAATAATTTACCATTAATATTGGTAATAAAATATTTGGGATTTGAAACCAAGGAAATAAATATAAACGATGCGAAAACTAAATTGACGGTTAAACTTTCAAAATCGGAAAGGGCTTTAAAAGAAGTATCGGTGAGGGATAGCCGCATAACAGAAAAAATGAAGCAAAATCCTTTAACTGTTGAAACCATGGATGCCATTGCTATTAAGCAAACACCTGCAGCCAATTTTTATGAAGGTTTGGCTCATTTAAAAGGAGTGGATATTACATCGGCAAGTATTGGTTTCAAAATTATAAATACCCGTGGTTTTAATTCTACTTCACCTGTTCGTTCGCTTCAATTAATTGATGGCGTTGATAATCAATCGCCAGGATTGAACTTTAGTTTAGGAAATTTTTTAGGCGCTTCAGAACTCGATATTCAAAAAGTAGATTTAGTAGTAGGTGCAAGTTCGGCATATTACGGACCAAATGCTTTTAATGGTGTTATAAATATGCAAACTAAAAATCCTTTTTTACATCCTGGTTTTAGTGCGCAAGTGAAAGTGGGCGAAAGAAGTTTAACTGAAACTGCCATTCGTTGGGCAAAAGTGATAAAGAACAGAGCCGGTGAAGATAAATTTGCATACAAAGTAAACTTATTTTATATGCGTGCCAATGATTGGAATGCTACCAATGATAACGCCACTTCGCAATCACCGGTTGGCAATAATAACCCAGGAGGTTACGATGCTGTAAACCGTTATGGTGATGAATATACGAGTAGGATTTTTTATACTCCTTTAGATTTGCCTTCAGCCGTTGGAAAAGGTTACTATTTAAGAAATGGTTATAACGAAAGGGATTTAGTAGATTACAATTCAAAGAATTTAAAAATTGGGGCTGCTGCACATTATAAAGTTACCAAAAATACGGAGTTAATTTACACTTCTAATTTTGGAACAGGAACTACTGTTTACCAAGGTGAAAACAGGTTCAGTTTGCGTGATATTTTATTTTTTCAAAATAAGTTAGAACTTAAAAAAGACAATCGTTTTTTTGTGCGAGTTTACGCTACCAATGAAGATGCAGGAAATAGCTATGATGCTTATAATACCGCATTGATATTACAAAATTCTGTCAAAAGCGATTTGAATTGGGGAAAAGATTATAACAATGCGATAACGGCATCCCTTTCACCAATGACCAGTCAATGGATTGATAACAATTGGAATAGTGGATTAAATTTAAGCGATACCAATATTTACAAAAGAAGCGATTTGCTTAATTTTATTGATCAATATTGGCGTAAAAATTATGCCGATACCTTAAACAAATACCATGGATTGGCCCGCGATATAGCCAATGCAGGGGGTATTGGAAGTAATTCTGCATTGGAAAGATTTGTTCCTGGAACTGCTCGTTTTGATTCTGCTTTTAAATCAATTACTAGCTTAAACAATACGCAAGGTGGTTCGCGTTTCTTTGACCAATCAGCCTTATACCATGCTGCTGCAGAATTTAAGTTCAATACTGACGAAATTTACAATAGCAAACTAAATTTAGATGTGATAGTTGGAGGAAATTACAGAATTTATGTGCCGTTTTCGCAAGGAACAATTTTTAAAGATGGAAACGAAATGATTACTTTATATGCCAAAGATTCATTGGGAAATATTTTGAAGCAAAAAAGTGATGGAAATGACTCAATCATTGGCAAAAAAAGTAATGGATTCACCCAAATTACCAACCAAGAATTTGGAATGTATATTGGTTTTGAACGCAAGTTTTTAGACAATAAATTAAAAATGAGTGTAACAAACCGAGTAGATAAAAATCAAAACTTTAATTGGCTGTGGTCGCCTGCGGCAACAATGGTTTACACCAAAAACAAAAATGTATTTCGCTTTTCACTTTCATCGGCTATACGCAACCCAACACTTACCGATCAATACTTTAATTTAAATGTAGGAAGAGCAACATTATTGGGCAACTTAAATGGTTTTAAAAACCTAATTGCCATTGATACGTTAATTGATATTTTTAACAATGGAAGATACAATTCTTCAGGAGTTGACAGACTTAAAGCTGCTTCGTTTAATATAGAAGCCATTAGGCCTGAAAGATGTAAATCGGTAGAGTTTGGTTATAGAGGTAATATTACTGAAAAAATATTTGTAGATGCCAGTTATTATTACAGTTGGTACACCGATTTTTTAGGCTATAAAATAGGTGCACAAGTGGTTTGGGACTCATTGAACCCTAATCCTACTTCTATAAATTCATACCGAGTAACCACTAATTCTAAAGATGAAGTAACCACACAAGGATTTACCATTGGTATGAATTATTATTATAAAAACTACTTAGGTTTTTCGGGGAATTATAGTTGGAATAAATTAGACCGTGGAAACAGTAAAGACCCAATTATTCCTGCATTTAACACACCAGAACACAAGTTTAACTTGGGAATAAATGGACGAGATATTGAG
>CAMCQX010000128.1 GCA_945876985.1 Chitinophaga pinensis | reverse complement strand
AATAATGCAGTTCTAGTTCCCATAGTGGTAGAAGCTAAAAATGTTTCAACAGGCACTACTGGAGTTGAAGTAGTTGCTTCTTTGCTACAGCTAGCAAACATTAATGATGCAGCAGATAACGCAAGCATCGAAATTTGTAAAAATTTGTTTTTCATTTTTGTATTTGTTTAGTTTTTGATTAGTTTTTTAAAATGCATATTTATAAAATTATCAATTACAAAACAACATTTTATTGTAATTTTTTTTTAAATTCAAGAAAAATTCAATGAATACGTATGTTTGACTATTAAATTAAAAATTAAAATTATTGGATAAATGCATATTGTAACAAATTAGCACCCATTTTAAGCGCTTGTTGCCTTACTGTTTCTGGATCGTTATAAATATCTTGGTCTTCCCAACCGTTTCCTAAATCGCATTCGTAAGTATAAAAACAAACTACTCGTCCTTTATATACTAAGCCAAAACCTTGAGGTGATTTACCTTCATGTTCGTGTACTTTTGGCAATCCTTTGTTAAAGTCAAATTTTTGATGATAAATTGGGTGATTCCAAGGCAATTCTACAAACTCCAATTCAGGGAATACTTTCTTCATTTCTCGTCTGAAAAATAAGTTCAAACCATAATTATCATCGGCATGTAAAAAGCCACCTGCTATTAAATAATTGCGTAAATTTTCAGTTTCTTGTTTACTAAAAACAATGTTTCCATGTCCAGTTAAGTGTATAAATGGATAGTTGAAAATGTCTTTACTTCCAACTTCTACGATGTCCTCCTCAGGCATTAAACCAATTTTTAAATTATCGTTACAAAATTTTATTAAATTGGGCAATGAAGTTTTATTGGCATACCAATCTCCTCCCCCATTATATTTAAGCTTCGCAATTTTTAAATTGGGCTTTTGAACAAACGAAAAAACAGTAAAAAGTAGTAAAGAAACTACTAATAATTTGATGGTTTTATTAAACATATTTATTGATTTGATAATGGTCAAAAATACAAATTATTTTTTACCCCTTGGATGAAAATTAATGATTACTTCGTGTAAATATTCTTTACTAATATGCGTGTAAATTTCGGTTGTAGTAATGCTTTCGTGTCCTAACATTTGCTGAACCGAACGCAAGTCCGCACCAGCTTCTACCAAGCTTGTAGCAAATGAATGGCGCAAAGTATGCGGACTGATATTTTTTTTGATTCCGGCTTTTAAAGCCATTTCTTTTATAACTAAAAAAATATAAACCCTGCTTAATTTTTTTCCTCTACGGTTCAAAAAAATAATGTCATTGCAATCTTTATCAATACTTAGTTTATTCCTAATACTATGAACATAAATATCAATTTCCTTCAATGCTTTTTCAGAAATAGGAACTAATCTTTCTTTATTTCCTTTTCCAACTACCCTAATAAATTCATCTGCCACATACACATCAGTAATTTTTAAATTAATTACTTCACTTACTCTCAAACCACAACTAAACATGGTTTCAATGATGGCATGATTTCTTGTTGATTCATCTTTACTTAAATCAAGCGTTGCCAACATTTCATCAATTTCATAAACTGCTAAGGTATCAGGAATTTTACGCGTAACTTTTGGACTTTCTAATAACGCAATTGGATTTATTTTTATTAAATCTTCCATCAATAAATAATGATAAAAAGACTTTAATCCACTAATAATTCTAGCCTGACTGGTACTATTTATTCCTAGTTCATTGATAAATTTCAAAAAATCCCGCAGTGTTTTAATGGTTATTTCGTTAGGTTCAACTAAACTTTCTTTTATACTTAAATATTGGCAAAGTTTTTCTACATCTCGCACATAAGCTTCAATACTATTTTTGGACAGCGATTTCTCTAATTGCAAGTATGCTTTAAAACCTATGATGTATGAATGCCACACTTTTTTAGAATTTTGAATTTTGAATTTTGGATGTTGAATTATTTCCTTAAACACTTAAAAAATAAAACACTTAAACACATAAAAACTTTAACACATAAACACATAAACACTTAAACACTATGAACTACGAAACTTTCAAACTCAAATCAATGCTTTTTGCAGAATGAGTAAGCGCTCCAATTGAAATAAAATCAACACCGGCTTTAGCAAAATCAGTAATTGTATGGATGGTAATTCCACCACTGGCTTCCGTTTCATAAGCTCCATTTATTAAATCTACAGCTTGTTTTATCAAATCTGGAGTAAAATTATCAAGCATAATTCTATTCACACCACCAACAGCTAGTACTTGTTTTACTTCATCTAAATTTCTTGTTTCTATTTCTATTTTCAAATCCAACTGATTTGCTTTTAAATAGGCATGTGTTTTTTCAATGGCTTGTTTAATTCCACCAGCAAAATCAATGTGATTATCTTTTAACATAATCATATCGTATAAGCCAATTCTATGGTTAAAACTTCCACCAATTTTTACAGCGTATTTTTCAAACAAACGCATGCCAGGCGTAGTTTTTCGTGTATCAAGTACTTTTGTTTCGTAGTTTTTAATTAAGTCACTAATAATTCTACTTTGCGTAGCAACTCCACTTAACCTTTGGCAGAAATTAAGTACCAATCGTTCGGCAGTTAATATTGAAACTGATTTACCTTCAACAGTAAAAACATTGTCACCAATTTTAATCAAATCACCATCTTTAAAATTAGTTTTAAAAACCAATGATGGATCTATTTGATGGAAAATAAATTCGGCCAATTCCAATCCACAAATTACACCATCATCTTTTGCTACGCAATAAGCGTTTCCTAATTTGTTATTTCCAATACAAGCCAATGAACTATGGTCGCCAGAGCCAATGTCTTCTCTCAAAGCAATGTCAATTAATGCCTGTATATCGGGTAATTGTAATAAGTTTTTCAATGTAAATTTTATTGTTTTATGAAAGAAAATCTTCGTTAATTAACGAACATATTTTTTAAACATACTTTTTATTTTAAGACTAATAACGCCCAAAATAGCTTCTTTAAATATGTGTTTACTCATTTTAGATTCACCTAAAGTTCTGTCGGTAAAAATGATTGGAACTTCCACAATGTTAAATCCAAATTTTGAAGTGGTAAATTTCATTTCAATTTGAAAAGCATAACCTCTGAATCTAATTTTATCTAATTCAATTGTTTCTAAAATGATTCGTTTATAACAAACAAATCCAGCAGTTGTATCGCGAATTGTTAGGCCAGTAATCATCCTCACATAACTGCTAGCAAAGTAGCTCATCAATACCCTATTCATTGGCCAATTCACTACATTAACACCAGTAATATAACGAGAGCCAATGACTAAATCAGCTCCATTTTTACAAGCATCGTAAAGTTTTACTAAATCATCGGGATTATGACTAAAATCGGCATCCATTTCAAAAATATATTCATAATGATGATTCAAACACCATTTAAATCCAGCAATGTAAGCAGTGCCTAATCCGTTTTTATCTTTACGAGAAAGTAAATGTAACCTACTAAATTCTTTTTGTAGGTTAATTACAATATTTGCAGTTCCATCAGGCGAATTATCATCAACGATTAACAAATCAAATTCGGGCTGTAAACTCATTACTTTTCTAATAATGTTTTCAGCATTTTCTAGCTCGTTATAAGTTGGAATAATTACAATTTTATCGTTCATAAATATTTTCAATAATAATCTTAAACAATTTATTTTGCAATTTACATTATTATTGAAGTGAATTTTATTGAAAATAATTTTGAAAAAAGCAGCTTTTTTTGACCGTGATGGTGTGTTAAACCTTGAAATTGGGGACTATATAAAACAATTTGATGATTTTAAATTGTTGCCATTTATTTTCGAAAATTTAAAAAATTTACATAATGAAGGTTATTTATTGTTTGTAATTACCAATCAAGGGGGTATTGCAAAGCAATTTTATACACATGAAACATTAAAAAAAATACATGATTTTTTACAGCATGAATGTAAAAAAAATGGTTTTGAATTTACCGAAATTTACTATTGCCCACATCATCCAATAACAAGTAATTGTATTTGTAGAAAACCAGGTAGTTTAATGGTTGAAAAAGCCATTGCAAAATACAACGTGGATGTTACTAAAAGTTTTTTTATTGGCGACAAAGAACGAGACATTACTTGTGCAAATGATGCAGGTGTTAAAGGTTATTTGATTGAATCAAATGAAGACATTACCACAATAATTAATCAAGAAATTAAATTAAATTCTTTGATTAATAATAACTAAATTTTACTTTTTTAATGAAAAATATTTTAAGAAAAATATCAATATATATTATTTTATCTGTGCTGATAAGTCCAGTTTTTAGCCAATCTTTTACACTTCACGATTTAGATACAATCAATGTAACAATTGACGGAAAAAAACAAGGATTTTGGCGTTATTACTGGCCTAACGATGATTTAAAATATGAAGTTTTTTATGAAAACAATGAAAAACAAGGCATTGAAATTAAATTTTTTGATGCACAAGATTGTATTGAACTAAGCAACACTTTTAAAAATGGAGTTTTGGAAGGTCCAAGTGTTTCTTTCTTTCCAAATTGCAGTACACGATGTGAAGAAATTTTTAAAGATGGGGTAAAAAATGGTTACGAACGCTGCTACGATGAAGCTGGATTTATGCTAACAGAAGGTAATTTTGCTAAAGGTGAATTAGTTGGTTCTTATGCCCATTATGACAAAAAAGGTTATGTTACTTATGAAGCTCCAACAAAGGAAGCCATTACTACCATTAAGTTCGACAAGTTTTTATCAGGTGAATATAAACTAAAAGATTCAACTATTTTTAAAACTTTTAAGCGAAATACGCAATGGAGAAAAATTTCGATGGTAGTTGATATGACCGGAAGTATGTTTCCATATATTGGTCAATTGCTTATTTGGTACAAGCAAAATTATGAAAGTGAAAAGATTATGTATTACACTTTATTTAATGATGGTGGCGAGCTAGCTGATGAATTAAAAAAAGTAGGTGCTGTTGGTGGTGTTTATTGTTTTGAAGCAAAAGATTTTAAGAAATTTAAGAAAGATGTAGACGAAACCCGTAAAAAAGGTGGAGACCGCCAAGGTGGTGACGATGCGGAAAACGATTTAGAAGCCGTTTAT
Organism: Chitinophaga pinensis; assembly: GCA_945876985.1. GTDB lineage: Bacteria > Bacteroidota > Bacteroidia > UKL13-3 > UKL13-3 > JAAFJM01. The sequence continues at coordinate 358 of CAMCQX010000128.1, read as the reverse complement.
AAGGCTGTAACCACCTTAAAAGGTTATAGCGATATAGTTTTAGTGGCCGATGATAGTCCGGTAAGAGATATGTCTTTATTGAAAAGAATTAAAAAGCCAATTCATGTAATTATTTGTGGAACTGCCAAAGGTATTAATTCTGAATATTTGAAAATTGCTTATCAAACAAAAGGAAGCATTCATACTACCACCGATGATTTGGATATGAAAACTTTAGTGAACGGTTTAGAATTTACCATTGGTGATGATATTTTCCTTTTCAAAAATGGTGAATGTATTTGGATGGATGCTGTGGTGAAATAAGTTTTTAAGTGTTAAAGTTTTGAAGTGTTTAAGTGTTGAAGTGTTTTTAAATTAA
>CAMCQX010000127.1 GCA_945876985.1 Chitinophaga pinensis | reverse complement strand
GTTGATAGCTAGCTCACTTGGATAATAATTTGTACCATTTGCTATATATTCATTGTAATTGATGGCTAAATTTTGGTTTTTAAAAGTATCCTCTAACTGATTTGCCTCTAGCTTTGCAATTTTATTGATTCCATAATAACATTGTTGCGAAGCACCATCAAGCATGGTTTTTAAAATATATTGCGTAGCATTTGAATCTAATAGGGTGATGTTTGGGTTTTGCGCAAAAAGTGCATTTCCCAAAAACATGTTCTCTATGTTTTCAAATTGCAAAGCAGCAGAACTAAATTTTTTTAAATAATCGTAACCAGCTAATGTATTGGTTTTTTCTAAATGATTCAATATTTGAATTTGATTTGGAGTAATGTACATTTTGGCTACTTCTATTCCTAATAAATAGGTGGCTCTAAAAAATATGAACTGGCCTTTTTCCATTTCTATTTGTATATCGAAGTTATAAGTATTTTTACCATCGCTGTATTCACATTCGCCTTTACAAGAAATATAATTATAATTACTTTCTTGTTGTTTTATATTATTAAAAAATGCAGAATGGTCTTTTTTTATTTCTCCTGCTTTCGCAATATCAGTGGGTAATTTAGCTCCTACATTCTTTTTCGATTTACATGATTGTACAAAAAATAAGGCAATAAATAATAAGTAACTAATTTTTATAAAAATATATTTCACTTTTAAATTTTATTTGCAGCAAATATGTATGTAAGAATCTTAATTAAAAAATTTGTTTTTGTAGATAGCTTCTGGCTGCTAGCTTCTAGCCTCTGACAATTACAAAATATTAAATAAAATTTCACAATCTGCTAGTGGCCAGAAGCCAGTAGCTAGTAGCAAAAAATAAAAAAATGTCAAGCCACCATATCGTTCGCGATGAACAAGAACCCGCATTAATTATTGCCAATGGGCAAAGTTGTAGTTTTGAATTAATGGGACAATTACTGGAATGGAGTCCGGTGGTAATGGTTTTAGATGGCGCCATTCACCGAGTTTTGGAGCTTGGAATAAAACTCGATATTGTTCTTGGCGATTTTGATAAAATCGAAAATTGGGATGAATTATTGGCCAACCAACAACCGGTTGAAGTGGTGCATACGCCTGATCAAAACAAAACAGATTTGGAGAAAGGATTAGATTTTTTAATTGCCAAAGGCCATAAAGCAGTAAATATTTTGTGGGCTACTGGAAAACGTGCCGACCATCACATCAATAATTTAAGTACGCTGGCTAAATACAAAGACCAAATTACCATTGTAATGCTCGATGACCATTCAAGGATTTTTAATTTGCCCAATCAATTCACCAAATGGTATCCTGCTAATCAAAATATTTCATTGATTCCTTTGGGAAGTGTTTTTGGTTTAACCACTAAAGGATTAACTTATAATTTACAAAACGAAGATTTGCATTTAGGCGATAGAACGAGCAGCAGTAATAAAACCGAAGCAGATGGATTGATTGAAATAAAATTTGACAGTGGAAATTTATTGCTAATGGAATGTAATGATTAGGGAAAGATTGACGATTCGTCATTGCGAGGCACGAAGCAAACTAACTGAGAGATTGCTTCGTGCCTCGCAATGACGTTATTTTGTTAACTTATAATAATATAGCAATAAGTCATTCAGTAGTATCGCTCGAGCGGTACCCTTAATATGGCAACCAACTAAGAAATATCAATATTGGATGCCGAGGAAAGGAGTTTCCTTCTGAATGACACAACGTCATTTTATAATGAATTTTTTGAAAAAAATTATCCCTCGCAATGACGTTTTATACTAAAAACTTATTATTGGAGAAATAAAAAATCACATTGAAACATAAAACATAGTCATATTAGAAAAAACTAAATTATATTTCAATTATTCCATTAACGATGTGCATTGGCCCGACAAAAATGCGGGCCAGCCCTGGCCTTGTGCGTGGAAGCTTATTTTTGTCTAGCTTTTTTGTTTCTTTTTCAGCAATGGAAAAAGAAAGAAGAAAGAAAAGAAATCCTTTTCCATTAGATAACTTTATTGACTTACGAAATATACCGTTTGATATTTACTTTTGAATTATAAAAAAAGACGCGATGAATCGCGTCTCTACATTACTATTCAAAATTATTTTTATTCCAATTCCATTACCGCTTCAAAAGCATTTTCGTAAATGGCTTCCTGTTCTGTAATTTGTTTTTTTAACACACTTAACTCCAATTGCTTTTTATTTAATTCAGCAGGATTGCTTGCAATTTCTGGTTTAGCAAAACTTTCTTCTACTGCTGTTAATTGTAGTTTTAGTTTTTCCAATTGCTTTTCGGCTAAATCAAAATCTGTTTTAATTTTTTGAATTTGATTGTTGCTTAATTTCGATTTATTTTCAACAACAAGCGGTTTTACTTCCACAGGTTTTGCCACAATTGGCTCTACTTTTTTAACATTTTTATTGGCTTCTTTATTGGCCAATTGAATGGCTTCATTTTTTATTCTAAACTCTTCATATTCGGCATAAGTTCCTGGATATTCTTTCAATTCTAAATCTTCTATATACCATATTTTATTCGCTATTTGGCTTATAAAATGTCTATCGTGACTAACAGTAATAAAAGTTCCTTCGTATGCTTGTAACGCTTGACTTAAAATATTAATGCTGCGCATGTCCAAGTGATTCGTTGGCTCATCTAATAATAAAAAGTTGGCTTCTGTCAACAATGTTTTTGCTAACGCAACACGGGCTTTTTCACCTCCACTCAGCACCTTTATTTTCTTAAACACATCGTCACCGGCAAAAAGAAAACAACCTAAAATAGTTCTTAATTCTGTTTCTGGTCTTTCAGATGCATGGTGAGAAAGTTCTTCTAAAATTTCATTTTGTTGGCCTAAACTTTCTAATTGATGCTGTGCATAAAATGCATCACGAACATTGAAACCTAATTTGGCTTCGCCTTCATATTTTTCAACACCTGCAATGATTCGTAGTAAGGTAGATTTTCCTTTTCCATTTGCCCCAATCAAAGCTATTTTATCGCCACGTTCTATGCGCGCATTTGCTTTTTTTACAATGTCAACATCAGGAAACGATTTGCTTACATCTATCATTTCGGCTACCAAACGGCTGCTTTGTAAACCTAATCTAAAGTTGATACTAATGGCAGAATTGTCATCTTCGGGAGCTTCAATTTTATCTAATTTATCCAACATTTTCACCCTACTTTGAGCAGCTGTGGCCTTACTGGCTTTGGCTTTAAAGCGAGCAATAAAACGTTCTTGTTCTTTTATAAATTGCTGTTGATTATCGAATTGGCGTTGTTGTAAATCCATTCGTTCATCTTTTGAACTTAAAAAATAACTGTAATTTCCGCTGTATTCATAAATACTTGAATTGGCAACTTCCACCGTTTTGTTAGTCATTTTATCCAAAAACTCCATATCGTGACTTACCACAATTACAGTTCCTGGGTAACCAATTAAATATTCTTCTAACCATTTAATGGTTGGTAAATCCAAGTGATTCGTTGGCTCATCTAGCATTAACAAATCAGGATTTTGCAATAGTAATTTTGCCAACATGACACGCATTCGCCAACCTCCCGAAAACTTTTTGTAAGGTTGTTGTAATTGCGCAGTGGTAAAACCTAAACCTTCCAACACTTTTTCGCATTTATGCTTCATGTTGTAACCATCTAATCTATCAAATTCCTCTTGCGCATTGCTGAGTTTATTGATAATTTCCATGCTATGGTCGGTTTCCATTTGCACTAAAATTTCGTCAATTTCTTTTTCCAAAAACAACGCACGACTAAAAGCCTGCATGGTAACATTTAAAATGGTGTCTTCGGTTTCAAAACTTAAATTATCCTGATTTAAAAAGCCAATGGTTAGGTCTTTTGGCTTGCTAATGGTTCCTTCGCTTAAACCAAATTCACCATTTATAACGCGTAATAAAGTAGATTTTCCAGTTCCGTTTCTACCAACTAAAGCAATGCGTTCATTGGGTTTAATGTGCCAATTTGCATTGCGGTAAAGGTAACGTCCACCAAATTCAAAGGCTATATTTGTTAAAGCAATCATGTATTAATTATCAAAATTTTGAGGCGCAAATATAATCGAAACAATTGATTGATTTGAGTTTTGTTCAATTGTTTGAAAAATTAGGAATTTATATTTGTATCCAAACTTTGTCAAAGTTTTAAACTTGGACAAAGTTGATGGCTGTAACGAGTCTGATTCCGATAGCTATCGGAATCCTCGCAAAGGCTTGGCTTCAGACTAAGGATAGAGGGGATTTCAACACAAATGTCGATGCGATATCAGCCAGATGGGTTTTGTTTCAAATTTTTACTTTTCCTTGTTCTAATAGTTTATCCAAATATGCGCGTTCTTGTTCATAGGTCATGTTCATAATTTCAAGACTTATTTTGTCTCTTATTTCTCGCATTGTTTTTATTGCATCAAATTTTTTTTCTTTTATTTTTACCTTCTTTTCCATGTTTTATATTTCTTTAGGTGTTCTTATTTCTATCAACTTATGTCCAAATTGATAATTGATTCCATTATAACCTCTTATGCGGTCAAGATTTACAATATGTTTAAAGTTCCAACTTACCAAAACATCAGCGTTACAAATTGTTGCAATTGCAATATGTTGACAATCTGCTCTACTCGTTTTTCCTACCACTTTTGCTTCAATATATTTGTCTGCAAGTTCTATTGACTCAGGTGAAAGTCTAACTACTTCTATATTTTTTTTATCAATATTTTGTAATAGAACTTTCACAAAATCAGGTGCTCTCAATAATTCTGCTTCTAGAATATCAGAAACAATAATTGTTATCTCTCCATTTATTACCCGTTCAAAAAATGTAAAAGTATCTTCTGAAAATTCTTCGTCAAAATATCCACCAACTACGGAAGTATCAATATAAACTCTTTGTTTCATTTATTGTAAAATTTACCTTTCAAATTTACAATAAGTATTGGTTTTTAAAACACCAGTATAAAATTAGATTCCATTATCCAATAGTAAACAAAAAAAATAATCGAAACTTTTTCCAAACTTTGTCAAAGTTTAAAACTTTGACAAAGTTAATAGCTGTAACGAGTCTGATTCCGATAGCTATCGGAACCCTCGCAAAGGCTTGGCTTCAGACTGAGGATGGTTGGTTCTAATTATTTTTTCACTTGTTAACAATCAATATCGATTACCAAAACCTTGTCCAATAGCAATTATTCAACATATCGCGCAACTTCACCAATCCTTTGCCAAATATAATTTGAGCCTCTGTAAATCTTGCAGCAGGTTGAAGCACCGACAAGTTTAACGTATCTCCAAAAACCTTATAATCTCCCAATGTGCTCGGAGTTTCATTTACTGCCTTGTTAAAACTGTTCGTAGAAATAAACTCTTCAGTAATTGTAAAATCGATCTCTGTAGTTTTAGAATCTTCTGAAACAGTCAATTTAAAAGACCAATAAACGGGAATAGACATCGAAG
>CAMCQX010000126.1 GCA_945876985.1 Chitinophaga pinensis | reverse complement strand
AATATCTTGGGTAACAGGTTTTAAATTTGTAAAGTCCCAAACGGTATCAACTCCTGTTTTGGCAGCTTGTGCAGCAGTAATTCCAACAGTTGTTTCGCTGTATCTCATGGTATCATTCACTCTGGGAATATCAGAACTTAAAATACTGATTTGAGCAAAACTCAAACTACTTATTAAAAGGTAGATAGATGTAAAAATTGTTTTCATATTTTGGTTTTTGTTGAGTGCAATTTAAAATATTAAACCATATAAAAAAATAATGTAGCATTACTTTACATTATTTTTATATTTAAAACTATAAATAAATTACATTTGCAATGCAAAATGTTCTATCGCGTTACACTTGTGTAATGAGGAAAGTCTGGGCAACACAGAGCAGCATACTACCTAACGGGTAGGCTTTTAACGTAAAAATTAATTGACAGACAGTGCTAAAGAAAATTAAACTACCTGAGTTTTTTGTATAAAAATTTAGGAAAAGGTGAAAAGGTGGTGTAAGAGACCACCGGGTAAATGGTAACATTTATTGCAAGGTAAACCTTATGCGTTGCAAGGTCAAATAGGTTGTACCGAGTTTCGGCTCACAAGGCTGCTCGTCTTGATGTACAATGGGTAGACTGCAATAGACTATGTTAGTGATAGCATGGCAAGATAAATGATAGAATTTGTTTCTTCGAAAGATGAAATAAAACAGAACCCGGCTTATAGTTTTGCAAAAAAACGGCTTTTTAATTTATTAAGAAGTCGTTTTTTTTATTGCTTGTTATAAACACCTAAAAAAAATTAGTAAACCTTTTTCTTATTTAAGCGTTCAAAATACTAATTTGCGCAACTATTTAAAATTATTAAAAAAATAAAATATGCTTAATATAAAAGTACCATCAGTTGGAGAATCAATCAGTGAAGTTGTTATAGCTCGTTGGAATAAAAAAACTGGTGATTATGTGGCAATGGATGAATTGCTTTGTGAATTAGAAAGTGATAAAGCTACTTTTGAGTTAAATGCTGAAAAAGCGGGTGTTTTAACTACCAAAGGAAACGAAGGCGATACCATTAAAGTTGGTGACACTATTTGTTTGATAGATGAAACTGCTGCTAAACCAGAAGGTTCAAAGGCAGAAGTTGAATCAATAAAACCCAAAACAGAAACTGCGAAGCCAGTTGCTATCAATGAGCAGCCAGAGGCTAATAAACCATTTCCAAGTGTTGCCGCTGCAAAAATATTAGCAGAAAAAGGAATAGATGTAAAAAATGTAAAAGGTACGGGAAAAGAAGGTAGAATTACTAAAGGTGATGCTTTAAATGCTGAATTAAAAGTTACAACCAACGAATCAAAAAGCAGGAATGAGCGCGTTGAAAAAATGACTTCATTGCGTAAAGTTGTTTCTAAACGATTGGTTGCTGTTAAAAATGAAACAGCTATGTTAACTACATTTAACGAAGTTGATATGAAGCCAATAATGGATTTAAGAAATCAGTTTAAAGCTCAGTTTAAAGAAAAGCATGGTGTAAATTTAGGTTTCATGAGTTTTTTTACAAAAGCAGTTACTGTTGCTTTAAAACAATTCCCATCTGTAAATGCATACTTGAATGGTGATGAAATTATTTTTCACGATTTTTGTGATATTTCAATTGCGGTCTCTGCACCAAAAGGTTTGGTAGTTCCAGTAATTAGAAATGCTGAAAGTATGAGTTTAGCAGAAATTGAAAGTGAAGTAGTTCGATTAGCAGGAAAAGCCCGCGATAATAAATTAAGCATAGATGAAATGACTGGTGGAACATTTACCATTACTAATGGTGGTGTTTTTGGTAGCATGATGAGCACACCTATTATTAATGCTCCGCAATCTGCTATTTTAGGAATGCACAATATTATAGAACGTCCTGTGGTTAAAGATGGACTAATTGTAGCTAGACCAATGATGTATTTAGCCTTAAGTTACGACCATAGAATTATTGATGGACGCGAATCAGTTGGATTTTTAGTAAAAGTAAAACAATGTTTAGAAAATCCTACTTTGTTATTAACGGAAGGAAATGATCCTAACAAAATGATTTTAGGATTGTAGTATTCTTATAAAAAAAAGCCGATTTGAAACTCAAATCGCCTTTTTTTTTATACTTTAAATTTTAATAGCCATCTCCATCTAATAAATTTCCAAGTCCACCCAAAATACTACCTTGCTCTTTTCCACCACGTGAACCATATTGTAAAATTCTTCCTGCCAAACGGCTTATAGGTAAAGTTTGAATCCAAACTTTTCCTGGCCCTCTTAAAGTTGCAAAAAATACACCTTCTCCACCAAATAAAGTGTTCTTAATTCCGCCAACAAATTGGATGTCGTATTCTATATCTTTTGTAAAAGCAACAATACAACCAGTATCAATTTTAAGCATTTCTCCGGGCTGTAATTCGCGCTCTTCTACATGTCCGCCAGCATGAACAAAACAAAGTCCATCGCCTTCCAATTTCTGCATAATAAAACCTTCTCCACCAAATAATCCAGTTCCTAGTTTTTTCTGAAATTCAATGCCAACTTGAACACCTTTTGCAGCGCATAAAAAAGAATCTTTTTGACAAGTAACTCTCCCACCTAATCGCAATAAATCTAATGGAATAATTTTACCAGGATAAGGAGCTGCAAAAGTAACTTGCTTTTTCCCTTGACCAATATTTGTGTATGCAGTCATGAATAAACTTTCGCCAGTCAAAAGGCGTTTGCCCGCACTAAATATTTTTCCCAAAACACCACCTGTTTGTTCACTTCCATCACCAAAAATGGTTTGCATTTGAATGCCATCATTCATCATCATAAAACTTCCTGGCTCAGCCATTACAGTTTCGTTGGGGTCTAATTCAATTTCTACACATTGCATTTCACTACCAAAAACGCGGTAATCTATTTCGTGGTTATAAGACATATTTAATTATTTATTTATTTGTTGATTTGTTTAATGTTGGTACAATAATAAAATTATCATTTCATAAATAGTGTAATTTTGTCCTAATATTTTTACTTTTATTTGTAAATATATTTAAAAGGATCATATTAAATGAAAACGGCAATTATAGCAGGTTCAACAGGTTTAATTGGAAGCCAATTGTTAAACAATTTATTAGAAAGTAATCAATATGATAAAATTGTAGCATTGGTTAGAAAAGAAATTCCTTTTCAATCGCCAAAATTTTTACAAGTAATAGTTGATTATAATAATTTAGAATTTATCACTGATCATTTAAAATGTGATGATGTATTTTGTTGTTTGGGAACAACCATAAAAAAAGCTGGTTCTCAAGATGAATTTTATAAAGTAGATTTTCAGTATTGTTTAAACTTAGCAATTGAAACGCATCAAAATGGTGCAAGCAATTTTTATTTAGTTACGGCATTAGGCGCTAATGAAAATTCAAAAGTGTTTTATAATAGTGTAAAAGGGAAATTGGAAAATGCAATTAATAATATTGGATTCAATTCGTTCTATATTTTTCGTCCATCTATATTATTAGGTAATAGAAATGAATTTAGATTAGGCGAAAAAATAATGCAAATTATTTTAATGCCATTATCAAAATTAATGTTTGGAAGCATGAAAAAATATGCAGCTATAGAAAGTAAACAAGTAGCAAAAGCAATGTATTATTTAGCCATTACAAATAATAAAACAGGAACTCAAATAATAACAAATGAACAAATGTTAGATTTATAATTTCTTCAACATTCAATATTTTTTTAGCTTCTAGCATCTAGCTGTTTCTATTTACCTAAAACTTTATACTTCATACTTCATACTTCATCCTTCATACTTCATACTTCATACTTCATATTTCATACTTCATACTTTCCCGATGTGTCGGGACTTCATACTTCATACTTCATACTTCATACTTTATACTTCATACTTCATACTTTATACTTTATACTTCATACTTCATACTTTCCCGATGTGTCGGGACTTCATACTTCATTATTCAAAATTTACAAAATCATTTTCCTTAACATATCAAGTGCCATTAAACTAGTTCTTAAAATGGTTCTTTCTCTGTTATCTCCCATATTATATTTCTTAGCTATTACTTCATTTTTATTTGCTATAGCTATCCAAACTGTACCAACTGGTTTTTCTTCAGAGCCACCATCAGGACCAGCAATTCCGCTTGTTGCAATGGCATAGTCCACATCAAATTTTTTTAGAATAGTTTGCGCCATTTGTTTAACACATGCTTCGCTTACAGCTCCATCATTTTTTAAAATTTCATCACTCACATTTAATTCAAGTGTTTTTATTTTATTATCATAACTAACAATACTTCCTTTATAATAAGATGAACTTCCAGCTATAGAAGTTATTTGATGTGCAATAAATCCACCAGTACAACTTTCAGCGGTAGCTAAAGTTTTGTTTTTTTCTTTTAATAATTTACCTACTACTCCACTTAAATTATCATCGCCTTCACCATATATATATTCACCAATTCTTTCATAAAACAGATTACATATTTGATTCACTTCTTGAATTAATTGTTCTTTATTATTTCCGTGTGCACTAAGTCGAAGCCTTACAGTGCCAACAGATGGCAAGTATGCAAGCTTGATATAAATTGGTAAGTTATTTTCAATATCTATTATTTTTTCTGCTAAAAAACTTTCACCTATTGAACATGTTTGTAATGTTCTATGATAGATAGTAGGAAGATCAAATTTTTGTTTCAATAAAGGAATTACTTCTTCATCAAAAATTACTTTCATTTCGAATGGAACACCCGGCAATGAAATAAATATTTTATTGTTTACATCAAACCACATTCCCGGAGCAGTACCACTACTATTCCATAATGTTTTACTATTTGATGGTACTAATGCTTGTTGTAAATTGATATCAAGCATTGGCATTTTTCTCATTTGGAAAATACGAGTAACCCATGCTAATACTTTTTCATCAGTCACTAAATTCGTGTTGAAATATTCACACAATGTTTTCTTTGTTATGTCATCTTTTGTTGGACCTAATCCACCTGTAATAATTATTATATCACTACGTAATTCCGCATCATGTAAACATGCTAATATTTGTTCTTTACTATCACCACATGCAGTACGTTGATACAAGCTAATGCCCAATAAACTCAGCTGTTGGCCAAGCCAAGCACTGTTTGTATCTATTACTTGACCAATTAATAATTCATCACCTATTGTTATTATCTCTGCTTTCATTATTTGTTATAAATATATAATTACACTGTTATAAATATACTGGGTCAAGATTACAATTTATTTTTTTTATAATCATATTACATTTTATAAAATATTATTTCACTTTTATTGTCAATATGTATAATTTATACTACTCATTTTATATAAAATTGTTTTAAATTTTATATAAAGTTTGAAATACATTTTATTTTTTTATTTTTTATTTTCATTAAATTATTTTTTATCAATCTTTGTGAGGGCTTTTGAAAACAGTAGTTAACAGGCATTGATATATAACTATATTAAT
>CAMCQX010000125.1 GCA_945876985.1 Chitinophaga pinensis | reverse complement strand
GGGTGAAGAAATTTATTGGTGCAACCTATAAACATCAAATCAATACTCCATTCCCATTGAACATAGTAACTGCTACAGATAATTATGACAAAGTTTTAAATGTTATACCTATTAGTGGAGTAAATGCAAATGTGATGGGTAAATATTTTGTGATTTATAATGTGACCGATTCTTCTGGAAATGCAGCAACAACCTTAACAATTCCAGTTGATGTATCTGATTTTATTAAACCATCAATTACGCTAATTGGTAACTTAACAACAGAAGTAGAAGTTTATTCTAGCTTTACCATACCAGGCGTAACCGCTACTGATAATTATTGTGCAAGTAACACTTTAACAATTGTTAGAACACCAAATACATTAAGAAACGACACTTTAGGAATTTTCCCTGTGAAGTTTGTAGTAACTGATTGTGTTGGAAATTCAGATAGTATTGTTCGTTTTATGCAAATATCTAAACGTAGCAAACCAGTTATTACTTTATTAGGTTCAGATCCTATGAATTTACCACGCTTCTGTGATTTCCAAGAGCCAGGTTTTATTGTAAAAGATAATTACTTTACTAATTTAAAACCTCAAGTGTTAACAGATGAAACTAAATTACGTAATGATATACCAGGAATTTATCCTGTAACTTATGTAGTAACAGATCCTTTTGGAAACCGTTCTTTAACTGTAACCAGACAAATAAATGTATTAGAGCAAGTTTGTAATGTTGGAATACTTGAAAACACGTTTGAATCATACTTTAGTTTATATCCTTCACCTAATGATGGAATGTTAAATATTGATGTGAAAAACGCAGTTGATATTAACTCAATTGAAGTTTATAATGTAACAGGACAATTAGTAGCTAAATTCCAAAACCAATTACAATCTAAAAACGTATTTGATTTATCGAATCAAAACAACGGATTGTATTTTGTAAGAATGAATACTGTAAAAGGTGTATTTAGTAAATCGTTTGTGATTATTAAATAATAGCTTTAATAAACAAAAAAAACCGACTTCAAAAGAGTCGGTTTTTTTTGTTTATTAACTTGGCCAAGTGCGGGAAATACTTTGTCAAAGTTCAAGACTTTGACAAAGTTTGTTAAAGAAACTTGATTGTTTAATACAACCGATGCCATCGCTTTGAGCGATGGCATCGGTGTCATTTATTTTAAACTTTGTCAAAGTAAAAAAACTTTGACAAAGTGCGGGAAATACTTTGTCAAAGTTCAAGACTTTGACAAAGTTTGTTTTAAACAAACCAATAAGGTTTCAAAAACCTTATTGGTTTATTAATGGAGAAATATTTTCCTATTTAAAATTTTCTTTTTATTTAATAAAACAAAAAACCATAAATCTATATTTGCATCATAGAGAACCCGAATAATGCATATTCGGTTTATTGTTATCTATTCATATCAGTGAAAATTCAAGAGCTATTAGGACTTTATAGTCAAAACGAAAACATCAATAAAATTGCTGAAAAGCTAAACCAGAAAAAACAAAGTAAAATATTTGCTAAGGGTTTAGTAGGAAGTATTGATGCTATTTTAGCTGCATGTATTTACCATTTTAATTATAGAACTCAAGTATTTATTTTTAATAATGCAGAAGATGCAAAATATTTTTATGCCGACTTACAAAGTTTATTAGTAAATAAAAACACCTTATATTTTCCAGCTTCCTACCGCAGAGATTTTCAAGTAGATTTATTAGAAAACAACCTAGTACTTGAACGAGCCGAAACCCTGAATAGGTTAAATCAAAAACAAGGTAAAGGCGAATTAATTGTGACCACCATTGATGCAATTACAGAAATGGTAATTAATGAAGTGGAATTAACTCAAAACACTTATGAAGTAAAAGTTGGTTCAAACTTCGATATGCAGTTTTTTATTGATTTTTTAACGGAGCATCATTTTGAAAGAAGCGATTTTGTTTATGAAGCGGGTCATTTTAGTATTAGAGGTGGAATTATTGATGTGTTTTCGTTTAGCAACGACATGCCTTACCGCATTGAATTATATGGCGATGAAATAGAAAGTATCCGAGTCTTTAATCCCATTGATCAGCTTTCGGTAATGAAAGTAGATTGGTTTTATATTATTCCAAATGTTCAAAAAATGGTAGAGCAAAAACGTCAAACTTTTTTTGATTATTTACCTGAAAACAGCATTTTTTTTACCGATGATATTAAACTTAGTACCGAACTTTTGGAAAATGGTTTAGAAAAAGCGGAAAAAAGTTTAGTACGTAAAAATGAAAACGATGCTGACTCAAAGGAGAAAAAAGCATTGACAGATATTTCGGATTTATACATTAACTCAGTTCAGTTTTTTGATTATATCAATAAATATTCTTGTGTAGAAATTGGTGTGCGAAATGGGTTTAAAAGTAATGAAATAGTACAATTTAATTGTTCGCCACAACCTACATTTCACAAAAACTTTAAACTATTAATTGAAAACCTAAAGAACAATCAAAAAGCAAAAATTAAAAATATTATATTCAGTGACACGAGCAAACAAATAGAAAGACTTTATACTATTTTTAACGATTTAGATAATACCATTGAATTTGATCCAATTTATCATGGCCTTTCGCAAGGATTTATTGACAATGATTCAAAGCTAGCATGTTATACCGAACACCAAGTTTTTGATAGGTTTTACAGAGGAAAAACCAAAACAAAATATAATAATTCAAAAATTATTACCCTCAAAGAATTACGTGAATTAAAGCCAGGCGATTTTGTGGTTCACATAGATCACGGAATTGGAAAGTTTGCCGGATTAGAGAAAATTATTGATGTAAACGGACGCATGCAAGAAGCGGTTCGCCTTATTTACAAAAACGATGATTTGCTTTATGTAAGTATCAATTCATTGCATAAAATAACCAAATTTTCGGGCAAGGAAGGCACTGAACCACGTTTGAATAAATTGGGAAGCGACACTTGGGAAAAACTCAAAACTGCTACCAAGAAAAAGGTAAAAGACATAGCCCGCGATTTGATAAAATTATATGCTAAACGCAAAGCGCAAAGTGGTTTTCAGTATAGTCCGGATACTTATTTACAAGTAGAATTAGAAGCTAGTTTTATGTATGAAGATACACCAGACCAAGCCACTGCTACTGCCGATGTAAAAAAAGACATGGAAAGTCCACACCCAATGGACAGATTGGTTTGTGGTGATGTTGGGTTTGGGAAAACAGAAATAGCCATGCGAGCAGCATTTAAAGCAGTTTGCGACAGTAAACAAGTAGCTATTTTAGTTCCTACCACCATTTTGGCAAACCAACATTATAGAAGTTTTACTGAGCGTTTTAAAGATTTTCCGTGCAACGTAGATTACATCAATAGATTTAAAACACCAAAAGAACAAAAAGACATTTTGCAGCGAGCTGCAGATGGAAAAATAGATGTATTAATTGGCACACATAAATTATTAAGCAAAGACATGAAGTTTAAAAACTTAGGCTTAATGATTATAGATGAAGAGCAAAAATTTGGGGTAGCTGCCAAAGAAAAATTAAAGTCAATTAAGGTAAATGTAGATACTTTAACACTTACCGCTACTCCTATTCCTCGTACGTTAAACTTTAGTTTAATGGGCGCCCGCGATTTATCAATTATCAATACACCACCGCCAAATCGCCAACCCGTAAATACTGAATTACATAGTTACAACGATGAACTTTTACGTGATGCGGTTTTGCATGAAATAGAGCGAGATGGACAAGTGTTTGTGGTTCATCATCGGGTAAAAGATATTTATGATATTGCCAATAGAATCATGTTTTTATGTCCGGGAGTAAAAGTTTGTGTGGCCCACGGACAAATGGAAGGCGACCATTTGGAAGATGTAATGATGAAATTTATAGAAGGCGAATACGATGTAATGGTGGCTACTACTATTATTGAATCGGGCTTAGATATTTCGAACGCTAATACCATTATTATTAATAATGCGCAAATGTTTGGCTTGAGCGATTTACATCAAATGCGTGGACGAGTAGGACGTAACAATAAAAAAGCATATTGCTATTTGTTGGTTCCAAGCATTCCTAATTTAAGTGTGGATGCACGCAGACGATTACAAGCCATTGAAGAATTTAGTGATTTGGGAAGTGGATTTAATGTAGCCATGCGCGATTTGGATATTCGTGGTTCGGGGAATTTATTAGGTGGGGAGCAAAGTGGTTTTATTTCGGAAATAGGATTTGAAATGTATCATAAAATATTAGATGAAGCCATTCATGAACTGAAGGAAGATGAGTTTGCAGATGTGTTTGTAGACGATAGACAAAAGACCATAGACCATGGAATATCGTCAAAGGATTGTGTAATAGAAACTGATTTTGAAGCATTGATTCCTGATGAATATGTAAGAAATATTGGCGAAAGATTGAGTTTGTATAACATGCTTTCAGCAATTAATAGCATAGAAGAATTGGGTAAATTTGCCAAAGATTTAACTGATAGATTTGGACCAATACCTCAACAAGTTACTGATTTAATGGATTTAATTCAATTGCGGGAAACCGCAAAAAAATTAGGGTTTGTAAAAATTGTTCTTAAAAATAATTTACTAATTGCCACTTTTCCGCCTGAAAAAAATAAAGCATATTATGAAAGTAATTTATTTATAAGCTTACTCCAATTTATACAACAAAATGGCCATGCATGTAAATTAAAACAAAGCAGTAAAACCTTACAAGTTTTGATGAACAATGTAACTGAAATAAAAAAAGGAGAATTTATTTTCGAAAAAATGAACGCTTTTATTGAAAAACAAGCTAGCGTTCAATAATATTATTGAAGCTAAATTAAAACAAGATTTCATTATTTCAATAGTAATATTTTTGTAATATATTTAACTTTATTTGTATACAAAATAAAGTAAATATGAGAATATTAAGCCTATATAAAATACATTTTATAACAGTATTGTTAATTGTATTTACGGTAAATTCATGCAAAAAAGACAATACTGATTTTGGTAAATATGAAAACTATTCACCATCACCAGAATTTAGCATTCCTTTATTCAATACGAATATAAATATGCAAAATATTATGCTAAATGATTCTTTTAAATCAAGCGTGGATAAAGATGGATTAGTGCATTTTGTATACAGGCAAGACAGTTTATTTACATACAAAATAACCGATTTCTATAATTTTGAAAATGCTAATAAAACAACTATTAATAATAGCTTGGGAGAAATTACAATCAACAATGTTTCAAGTGCTAAAAAATCTACATTACAAGATTTAACAACTTATTTTTCAGCTCTTACCAAAGCAGTTTTTGATTCTATTGCTGGTAAAAATGTAATATTTCCTGCAATAACAGAAACCATTACAAATGTTAAACCTTTTGATGCATTTACAGAATTTACTTCGGTAACTTTTTCTCAAGGATATTTAATTTTAACAATTCATAATTATTTACCAATAAATTTAAGTGCTATTACTTTAAACTTATATAATTTGTTACCTACTCAAACTTT
>CAMCQX010000124.1 GCA_945876985.1 Chitinophaga pinensis | reverse complement strand
AATTAATAGTTTTTTTTCCTTAATTAATATAATGTTAATTGTTATTGAGTGCTAGTTTTGTGGCTATTAAAATAACTTTATTATTGATGTTACGCGTAATTATATTTTTAGAATTTATAGGCAATATTTTCCAGTTGAATTGGAAAATTAAAAATCTTTTCTACCTAATTATTCTGTCTATTTTATTCATCTTAATTTTTCAGCTAAAGGCCCAAGGTTTTAGAGGGCTTGAGTAAAATTTTCGATAAATGAATATGAATATGCAAAAAAATGAAAAGTTAGACTCTTGTCCAAAATGTAAAAAAGGCGATTTAAACAGATGCAGAAAGAATATTTGGTATCGATTTATCAGTGACTATTTTTTAAAAAATTACACCATCAAAACTTATAAATGCAGTAATTGTCATAAAATTACAGCCATGAGGGTATTAGTTAATCCATTTTCAAAAAACGACCATTTATAATAATAATTTGCTTCAATTAAAGCAATCGTTTTTATCAAATGTTTTTTTTATCACTTTCTCTTAAACTGTTATAAAGTGATGGTTTAGGTGAACTTCAAAAGGTAAAATGTTTAGGTGCATAAATTACCTTAATACTTTTATCTCCTTAGCAAACATATAATTCAACTTAATCACATGGCTCACATACATCTTTCTATTGCATACTAATTAGGCGTTTCGCCATCATTTATCAATTGAATTTTATTAATGTAAGTGTAAATATTTATTTATTTATAAAAGATTTTGAGGGTAATTTTCCAAAATAGGCTTTGTATTTTCTGGTAAAATAATAGCTGTTTTTAAAACCATTAATACTTGCTATTTCACTAAGTGATAATTTTTTTTGCAACACCAATTCATGTGCCTTCAATAAGCGTTGTTCAAATATAATTTCAAAAATGGATTTACCAGTTAGTTTTTTTACATATTTCTGCAAATTACTAGTACCCATAATAAAATGTTCAGCTATTTGAGATAGTTTTAAATTTTCGTTGCTGTAATGATGGGAAATAAACGTTTTTAATTCCAATAGAAAAAATTCGTCTTTGGTTTGTAATTCCTCTGTTGAATATTCACTTAATAAATCTTTACTCAATTTGCTTTTCTGTAGTAAAAGTTTATTCTTACACCTTAAATATAACTCTTTAGCCAAAAATGGTTTTAATAAAAAATCATCTGCTCCCAATTCCAAAGCGTTAATTTTATCTTCCAAAATTGATTTGGCAGTAAGCATAATAAAGGGAATGGAGCGTGTTAATTTAGAGCTCTTCAATTTATACAATAGGTTTAATCCATCCATTTTTGGCATCATCCAATCTGAAATAATTAAATTAATTTTTTTAGACCTTAACAATAATAGTGCTTCTTCCCCGTCAGCAGCCTGCAAGGTTTCATATCCTTCTAACGCCAACATATCGCAAATATTTGATCGGATAATTGGGTCATCTTCCACTATTAATATTGTACTTTTCATTTATTTCTTCTTGGTATTTTCTAATGTTTAATTTGTTGTATGATAAGTATCTATTTTACAATTGAATAAAACTTATAATTACATAACAGACTTATTTTAAGTATTCATTGTTTAATGGTTATAATAAGGAATAATTAAAGTAAAATAAGCAATGTTATATTTTATCTAAATCTTAGCTTTCATCTAAATTGCTTTAATAAATTCCAAAGTGAACCATATTTAATACTCTCAGTTTGCTACTAATAGTTTTGTTTCCACTATTTTAATTAAATCTAAAAGTAAAAATGGTTTTATTATATAATCATCTGCTCCCAAATTCATGCCTTTATGAATGTCTTCCTGATTGCTTTTTGCAGAAATAAAAATAAAAGGTATCTGTGAAGTATTTTCATCATTTTTAATCGCCTCCAATACCTCATAACCATTTAAAAGGGGTATTTTAATATCGCAAAGAATTAAATCTGGATTTATTTGAATGGCCAAATGCAACCCTTCCCTGCCATTTACAGCAGTATAAATTTGATATTTATATAAGGAAAGTGCATCCGAAATATTATCTCTAATAATGTCATCATCTTCTATAATAAGTATTTTTTTCAATCTAAATTGTTCTTTTTAAATGTAATTTCTAATCTGGTACCTTTATCTTCTTCAGATTCAATTTTTAAATTTCCTTGAAGTTGATTTACTAAGTTTTTAACAATAACTAATCCTAAACCTACACCTTCAATTTTTCCAACATTACTAGCTCTGTAAAAATGTTCAAATAAAAGAGGTTGGTCTTGTTTAGGTATTCCAATTCCATAATCTTGTAAAGCTAAAATAATTTGACTGCTTTGAAAATCAATTTCTAAAATAGGGTCAGGCCTATTTGGAGAATATTTAAATGCATTGTTGGCAATATTTTCTATGATGTGTTCAAGAGCTTTAATATCCATCTTTATGTTGTATGGTTCCCCTTTAACAATTGTTTTTATTTTTTTTGGAATTTTATGTGTAAATAGTAGGTTTTCCATAATCTCAACAATGGCTTCTTTTAGGTTCAAGTCATCCAAATTTAAAACCATTTTATTGGCATCTATTTTGCCAATTTTAATTACATCATTTACTAAATCGATCATGTGTTTTACCTGATTTTGAATATTATTGATATAATTTTCTAATTGATCATTGATGGGAATTCCTGATTTTTTTAGGAGCATAGAAACCAGTTCATTGCTAGAGCTGATGCTTGTTAATGGCGTTCTAAATTCATGGGAAGTTAGCGTAACAAACCTACTTTTTAAGTCAGCTAATTCTTTTTCATGAATTAAATTTTGCTTCAAATTTGCTTCCGCATTTTTAAAAGCAGTGATATCACTAATTTGCAAGCAATATATTTTTTCAGGTTCCTTTACTAATAAATATAAATTTGCCTTTTTCCATAATATTTCGTCATTAACATTTGTAGAATACTCTATTTTTCTTGGTATTCCATCTTGTGATAAAAGCAATAAATTATCGTAAATACTTTGATTAAAAGGAAAGTGATTAATAAATTCTGATAAATTTTTATGAATCAATTGTTCTATTGGAAAACCAATATTTTCAGAGTTTTTAGTCCAAACATTTAAAATTATATGTTCATGGTTAATCTCCAAAATTATATCATCTATGGTTGTTAGTATGGCCTTCACTTTGGCTTCACTTTTTACAAGCTCTTGCTGCGCTTTTTTTATTTTTAGCTCCCTTCTGTTTTGTTCTATTATGCTTACTAAAACTACTATTATGGGTTGCAATTTCTCCATCAAGCTAGTGGCATATTCTTCTTGTTTACTGCTAAATCCTAAAACAGCTAAAATTTTGTTATTACTATAAATTGGAATTGCAATTAATTTTTGTGTGATGGGAATTCCATCAATTAATGTATCAATTACTATGTTATTCCATTTAATCAGTTGTTTCTCATTCAGAACCCTTTCAATTAAGGTTTGTATATTTTTTAATTCATCAACTATAATTTCATCTATTTTATCAGATGAATCAAATGTTTGATTAAAAGTAATAGTTGTAAATTCATTTGATTGAATATATGGATTTCCATTTTCATCTGTAAAAACTAAACTTACAAAACCATAATCAATATTTGTTTGCGCCAATATTCTTTTTAATAAGTGATCAAAAGTTTTCTTTTTATCTTTAGTTAAAATATAAAAATTTTGAATTTCAGTTACAATTTCTAAGTATTTTTTTCTTTCAATCAATTGAATGTCCGCAGTAATTTTTTCATCCACATTCCTTGAACTACCTATGTAATTTATATCTTCACTTTTTTTGTTTTTTATTTTTTTAATATTGGTTTCTATATAAATATATGAATCATTTTTCTTTTTAAAACGAGTTACAATATTTTCAAACTTTTCATTTAAATTATTTCCAGGGAGCCTTTGTTTCATAAATTTATTGAGATAGACGTAATCGTCTGGATGAATAAAATCAATAAATCTTTTGCCTATTACATCTTCTTGTGAATAACCTGTTACCTCTAAAACACTTGGTGAAATAAGGGTTATTCTGGTTTTATTGTCTAATATAAATATAACCTCATTTATATTTTCAAAAATTAGTTTTGATGAATCTTTTACACTTTTTAGTGCCTCGGAGACCTCAATTACCTCAGTTACGTCTGTAAAAACTCCATAAACGCCATTAAAATTATTATGTTCATCTATAATTGATTCTGCTCGGTAACGTAAATATATTGTATTTTTATCTTTGGTTATAGTAGTAGTGTAATCGGTAGTTTCTGTTATTTCACCCTTGGAAAGTTTATTAAATAAATATTTTACTTTCTCTTGTACATCATTGCTTTGTTTTATTCCTAAAGGTTTGTACATCACATCTTCTTTTTCAAAACCAGTAATGTTTTTATAACTGTCACTTAAATAGATAACCTCACCTTTATTATTTAATTGAAAAATTATACTTTTCGAATTTTCAATAAGTAGTTGGGAGTTTTTTAATGGGTTTATATAAATACTTTCAGTTTGTGTGCTAGAGATATTTTTTAATAAATAAATAGTGAATATTTTCTCCTGAGACTTATTTTTAATTAACTTGATATGCAATTCATACATTAGGTTTTTTATTACACATGGGAATGAAATTGAATCATTGTTAAAATTTTTGATTTTATCAGCAATTAAAAGCGCGTATTTGGAGTTGATAATTGTTAAAAAATTTTCACCATTCTTTAAGTTATTTTCAAATAAATAATTAGCTTTTTGGTTAAATGCTAAAATTTGAAAATTTTGATTGAGCAATAATTGCGCGTTTATATTAATATTTAATTCCTCCAAACAATTGTTAGGAATTAGCTCATTGTAATATTCAATTGGTTTAAAATTTTCTTGAATATTTTCCTGAAAAACTGTTGTATTTTTATTAACCAAGGTTTCGCTTTTTAGGAGGTGTTTTTTTTCTAAAACAAATTGAAGTAAATTTTCCATTTCGTTTTTATTGAAAATATGGTTTATTCCAAGCTTTTTAAAAGTATTATAAATTTTATCTTCTTGATACTTAGTTAAAATGACAATTTCTATATCAAAAGCAATTTCTTTAAAATAATGGATAAGATTTTTAGCGTTCAATTCTTCAAACTGATAATCTAGCATAACAAACAACGTTTTTTGGGCATCTACTTTTAACTCCAATAATGATTGAAGAGAATTAACCCATACTAAATCTGTATCATTTAATGTAGACTTTAAAACGTTTTTTAACGCAAGAAAATCATCTTTATCGTCTTCTATATATATTATTTTGTTTTTCACTTATATAATAAAATCAATAATCTTCGTTATTGTTTTGATTAATCAAGGAATAATTCAATTAAAATGAGGATTTTATAATTTATAATCAAATTTACTGACTAATTTATGTGTTTTAGCTAGTATTATTTAATCATTATGTATTAATCAAAAATTAATTAAAGGCATTACTTTTTTACCAATTAATGCTATTGCTTGTAAATGTTTTTCGTGCGATAATCCCGCGCTATCCATTTGGAAAGTAACTCTTGAAATCCCTCCTAA